>NZ_JAJSYW010000153.1:0-19329 GCF_036815005.1 Streptomyces sp. IBSBF 2435
CCCGAGCGCTTCTCTACGCGGCCAGCGCGTAGCGCCCCTTGGGGGCGCGAGGAACGTCGCGAGCAACCCCCACGCACCGTCACGTGACGACGCACCGTAAGTGCCCCGGGGCCGCGGGGAACTGCGCCACCAGCCCCACCGGGAGCGCGGGTCGCCACCGACCCGAAGGGGGCAGACCGGTACGCCCAGGACCACCGGCCGGTAACCGGCTGAGCGCGCAGTTCCCCGTGCCCCTGGGCGGGCACCCCTTGCCTAAGGGGCACCGCACACCCCCCGCGCGCCTGGACAGGGCGCCCCCCTGCCGCAGGGAGCCGCACCACCCCCGCACCCAAGGGGAGCGCGCCCGCCGACGCAGCGGCACCCCGGCCCCGCGCCAGCGGAGTGGGCGCCCCCTGCCGCAAGGGGAGCCGCGTACCCCCGCGCCCAGGGGAAGCGTGCCCGGCGGCGCAGTACGGCACCCCTCGGCACGCGCCAGCGAGGTGGCCGGGGCTTACCGAGGGGAACCCCAGGACGGGCCAGCGTCGTGGCTTCCGACGCGCGGCGCGCGTTATAGCCACTTATGGGCTATTCGGTGCCGCCCCATCACACCGTCACGGCTGCGCCCGCACAAGCCGGACCGGTAGGCTTTCCGTGTGATCTTCAAGCGCATCGGAAGCACTCGGCCGTACCCGGACCACGGCCGGGTGAGTACGCGTGAGTGGGCGGACGTCGCCCCCCGACCCGTGCGGCTGGACCAGTTGGTGACCACCAAGGGACAGCTCGACCTGGAGACGCTGCTCGCCGAGGACTCCACCTTCTATGGCGACCTCTTCGCACATGTCGTCAAATGGCAGGGTGATCTCTATCTGGAAGACGGCCTGCACCGAGCGGTACGCGCCGCACTGCAGCAGCGTCAAGTGCTCCACGCCCGGGTCCTGGAGATGGACTGACAATCCGCTTACGCTGCGCTCATGAGCATGCTGACGCCCTCTGGGATGGGCGGGAAGTACCGAGTCACCGGGGACACATTTCCGCGGATGCGGCGGCCCAGAAAGCGCGGCCGTGTCGTGGCCGCGCTCGTCGCCTCGGTCGTTGTGCTGAGCCTGTTCGGCTGGGGCGCGCTGCAGCTCTTCCATGTCTTCAACGGTGACGACGGCGACACCAAGGCGAACGCGGCCCCGCAGAACCGACCCTGCACCCTGGTCAGCCCGTCGACGCCCCCGCTGAAGCCGATGGCGCTGCCGCAGCCGGCCGCCGTGACGATGAACGTCTACAACGCCACGCCGAGAGGCGGCCTCGCCAAGTCCACCGCGGACGAGCTTGCCAAACGTGGCTTCAAAGTGGGCAAATTCGGTAACGCACCGGTGCCCTACGACAAGAAGGTCACCCAGACGGCGCTGATCGTGGCGGGTCCCGCCGCCGAGGCCGCCGCCCGGGAGGCAGGCACCCAAGTGGCGGGCTCGACGGTGAAGATCGACCCGACCCGTAAGGACAAGAGTGTCGATCTGATGATCGGTACGGCCTTCAAAGCGCTGTCCAGCCCGGCGGACGCGGCCAAGGCCCGGGTCGCCGCGGCCAACCCGCCCGCGGCGAAGCCCACCTGCGCCGCGTCGGCTCCGGCCGCCCGCTGACCGCCCGGGGGCGCCCGCCGGAAACGGCGGACCGTCCCCGGCCCGAGCACCGGTCCTCACCCTGCGGGGCGGCCGACCGATGCCCGTAGCCGCCCCGGCAGTCGGTGTGCCCGGCGGGTCTAGCCGACGGTGCCGTACAGCCGGTCGCCCGCGTCGCCGAGGCCGGGGACGATGAAGCCGAGCTCATTGAGCCGCTCGTCCACCGCCGCGGTGACCACGGTGACCGGCTTGCCCGCCAGTTCGCGCTCCATCAGCTCCACGCCCTCGGGCGCCGCGAGCAGGCACAGCGCGGTGACGTCGTCGGCGCCCAGGTCGATCAGCAGGTTGATCGCCGCGACCAGGGTGCCGCCGGTGGCCAGCATCGGGTCGACGACGTAGACCTGGCGGCCTGACAGGTCGTCGGGCATCCGGGTGGCGTACGTCGTCGCCTCCAGGGTGTGCTCGTCGCGGACCATGCCGAGGAAGCCGACCTCGGCGGTGGGCAGCAGCCGCACCATGCCGTCGAGCATGCCCAGCCCGGCGCGCAGGATCGGCACCACCAGCGGGCGCGGATAGGACAGCCGCACCCCGGTGGTGGGCGCGACGGGGGTGCGGATGTCGACCTGTTCCGTCCTGACGTCACGGGTCGCCTCGTAGGCGAGCAGGGTGACCAATTCGTCGGCGAGCCGGCGGAAGGTCGGCGAGTCGGTGCGCTCGTCGCGCAGGGTGGTGAGCTTGTGCGCGACCAGCGGGTGGTCGACAACGTGGAGACGCATACCGATGAGGGTAACCGCCGCCGCGGACGGCTCCGCCGGCGCGCTTCACCCGCGGCTTGTACCCGGCCGGTGGGGTAAACCGCCCGTTAGGGGGAAACTGGGTCTGTACGCCCGGCGCGCCACCCGGGCGAACCGAATCCAGGGATGGTGGGCGCCCATGGCGGACCACGACGAACGCGATCTGGAACGCCGGCGCAAGCGTGCCTTGTTCCTGCGCGAACTGAACGAGGCCAGGGAACTGCGCGACCGCGTACAGCCCCGCAAGGCCCGCGCCGCACGGATGCGGCAGCAGATGCGGATGCGGACCTTCCGCTGGTGAATGTCCGCATTGTCCCCCGAGTGCGACACGAGCACAGCGTGACCGTTCGATGATCTCCGAGTGACCGGCGCACCCCCACAATGGCCGTACAAGATCGCCGAATCTCGCAGAAGTGACGAAGACCTGGCACGTCGCAGTGCCGAAGACCTCTCGCAACGCCCCGGTTTCTGCCACGATGCCGATGGGCGGGGCCGCGACAGAAGTCGAAAGCGGCCCCCACCCGGTCCGGACGGCCTGAGACCAGTGGGAGAGTCACGGTGTACTTCGCCGCACTGCTCGCGCGCACCGAGGACGGTTGGCACGCGAGCGAACCCGATCTCGACAATGTGGAAACCCTCGCCGATCTGAGCGACCTGGCCCGCGCGGCCGGCGACGAGGAGGAAACGGTTCTGGTCTTCATCGAGCAGGAGGACGCCTGGTTCGGCGTCGTCCGTGTCGATGGTGAAGAGGATCCACGCATCTATGTGTCCGACGCGGCAGCCGCCGCCCGCAGCTCGTACGGAGAGATCCTGCTCACGGACGAGGTGCTGGGCCGCGACCCGGAGGACCTCGACGACCTGGTCGACCTCGACGGCACCGAGGACGGCGAAACCGACGATGACGAGGACGCCGTGGCGGGCGCCTCCGACGACCATGTGCCGGCCGGCCCGCTCGGCGAGACCGACGTGCTGGTGGACCTGGGGATGAGCACCACGGAGCTGCTGGCACTCAGCGGCGGCGGGGCGCTCACCGGTGAGGCGCTGGGCGAGATCGCCGAGGCGCTGGGTTGTGCCGATGTGCTGGAGGCGGTCCGCTGACAGCACACCCACCGGCATCGGAGCCTCCGCCAGGGGACGCGGCAGAGCCGGCCGACCCGGTCCGCGACCCGTGGGCCGCCGCCATGCGGCTGGCCTTGGCGGAGGCAGAACACGCCCCGCTCACCGGCGATGTCCCGGTGGGCGCGGTCGTGCTGTCCGCGGACGGCACGACCGTGCTCGCGCGCGCCCGCAACGAACGCGAGGCCACCGGCGACCCGACCGCCCACGCCGAGGTGCTGGCCATCCGCAGGGCCGCGGCCGTCACCGGCCAGTGGCGGCTGACCGGCTGCACCCTGGTGGTCACCCTCGAACCCTGCTCGATGTGCGCGGGCGCCATCGTCCAGTCCCGCCTGGACCGCGTCGTCTACGCGGCCACCGATTCCAAGGCGGGGGCGGCCGGCTCCCTGTGGGACCTCCTGCGCGACCGCCGCCTCAACCACCGCCCCGAGGTGATCACCAGCGTCCTGCCCGCCCCGGCCGCCGCCCTCCTGACCCACTTCTTCCGTACCGCGATCCCCTGAGGATTTCGACCCACCCCCCGAGGTGGGCTAGGATCTGTCTCGGTAGCGTGTCCGAGCGGCCTAAGGAGCACGCCTCGAAAGCGTGTGAGGGGGCAACTCCTCCGTGGGTTCAAATCCCACCGCTACCGCCACGAGCAGTACGAACGCCCCACCTACTCAGTTGAGCAGGTGGGGCTTCGTGCTGTCAGGGGCCGGACCTGGCCGAGGCGCCGGCAGCGGGGCGGGGGAGGCCCCGAGGCCGGGACGGGGAAGTCCCGGGGGTGGGAACGGGCAGGTGGTGGCGTTGATCCGATCAAAGGGATGGGCAGCCCACGGATTGCGCCAACTGATGGATACACTTCGCTGATTGCACACTTGTGACCGTTAGTGCGTGGCTGCGGCTGGGGAGGGCAAGGAGCATGGCGCAGGCGAGGAAGATCGCCACGTACGTGCTGGTGATCTTCGTGCTCTACACGATCATCAACCAGCCGGCCCGGGCCGCCGATCTCGTGCAAGTAGGGTTCGAGGGGATATCGAACGCGGCCAAGAGCATCGGCAAGTTCATGCACGATCTGGCCAACTGACACGGCACGGCGTCCGCGCCCGGCGCGGTACGGCACAAGGGCGAATGAGGGTGGCATGATCCGGCATCTGGTGCTGTTCAAGCTCAACGAGGGCGTCACGCGCGACGAGCCCCGGGTGGCCGCGGGCGCGCGGGGGTTCGCCGAGCTGGGGGCGCTGGTACCGGAGGTCGGGACCTGGGAGTGCGGGTGGAACATCTCCGACCGCCCGATCGCCTACGACTTCGCGATCGCCTCGTCGGTCGCGGACACCGCCGCCCTGACGCGGTATCTCGAACACCCGGCGCACAAGGCCGCGGTCGCGCCGTGGGCAGAATTCGCCACCTGGGTGATCGCCGACTACGAGATCTGAGCGGCGGACCCGCCTCGCGTACGGGTCGGCAGCGCGCCCCCCGCCGGTTCCGGCGGGGGGCTTCTCCGTGCCCGGGCGGGCCTGCGGTTGTACAACACGGCAATATGCGGTGCTTGCGCATCCCGCACATGAATTGTGATGCTATGACCGCTTTTGCCGGATGAGTCAACAGTGTGGGGTGTGATGTGCCGGTGCCGGCCCGTACGGCGTCAACGACGTATCCCCGGGGCAGGACGCGGACTCCCAGCACCAACGCGGCGGACGCGCGGGCACTCACCCAGGTGCTGTTCGAACAGATCCGCACACTGGAACCCGGCACTTCCGAGCACACCCGGGTCCGCGCGGCGCTGATCGAGGTCAACCTGCCGCTGGTGCGGTACGCGGCGGCACGCTTCCGCAGCCGCAACGAGCCGATGGAGGACGTGGTCCAGGTCGGCACGATCGGGCTGATCAACGCGATCGACCGCTTCGACCCCGCGCGCGGGGTGCAGTTCCCCACCTTCGCGATGCCGACGGTGGTCGGCGAGATCAAACGTTACTTCCGCGACAATGTGCGGACCGTGCACGTACCGCGCCGACTGCACGAGCTGTGGGTGCAGGTCAGCGGCGCCATCGAGGACCTCACCGTGCTGCACGGGAGGTCTCCCACCACCGCCGAGATCGCCGAGCGGCTCAAGCTGTCCGAGGACGAGGTGCTGGCCTGCCTGGAGGCGGGCCGCGCCTACCACGCGACCTCGCTGGAGGCGGCCCAGGAGGGCGACGGCGCCCCCGGCCTGCTGGACCGGCTCGGCTACGAGGACCCGGCGCTGTCCGGCGTCGAGCACCGCGACCTGGTCAGGCATCTTCTGGTGCAACTGCCCGAGCGGGAGCGACGCATCCTGCTGCTCCGCTACTTCGGCAACCTGACGCAGTCCCAGATCAGCGCTGAGCTGGGGGTTTCCCAGATGCATGTGTCCAGGCTGCTGTCCCGCAGCTTCGCCCGGCTGAGGTCCGCAAACCAGCTCGAAGCGTAGCCGAAGGGGATGAAGCCACCTGCGCAGATATGTCGACTTGGCGCTACAGCGTGTTGCCGACATGTGACATTCTGCGGATACCGCGTTTGTCGCGAGCACACCTCCGGTATTCCAGTGGAGGAACAACGTCGCTCGCGACACCCGTCCGCGACCTCAAGGGGGTGGCATGTCCGTACAGGTGGGCAGTCCCAAGGTGCTCCGTACCACCGTCGCACCGCACGATGCTCTTCACAGTGAGGCCATCGACACCCGTACACTGTCCCGCTCGCTCTTCCTGCGCCTTGCGGAAGTGCCGGTGGACAGCCCGGAACGCACCTACGTACGCGACACGCTGATCGAGCTGAACCTCCCGCTCGTGCGTTACGCGGCGGCCCGCTTCCGCAGCCGCAACGAGCCGATGGAGGACATCGTCCAGGTCGGCACGATCGGCCTGATCAAGGCGATCGACCGCTTCGACTGCGAGCGCGGGGTGGAATTCCCCACCTTCGCGATGCCGACCATCGTCGGCGAGGTGAAGCGCTTCTTCCGCGACACCTCCTGGTCGGTACGGGTCCCCCGGCGGCTCCAGGAGCTGCGGCTGGCCCTCACCAAGGCCAGCGACGAGCTGTCCCAGCGGCTCGACCGCTCGCCGACCGTCGCCGAACTCGCCGTGTGCCTCGGTGTGTCCGAGGAGGACGTGGTCGACGGCCTGGCGGTGGGCAACGCCTACACGGCCAGCTCCCTCGACTCCCCGCCGCCCGAGGACGACGGCGGCGAGGGCACCCTCGCCGACCGGCTCGGCTATGAGGACGCGGCACTCGAAGGCGTCGAGTACCGCGAGTCGCTGAAGCCGCTGCTGGCCCAACTGCCGCCGCGCGAGCGCCAGATCATCATGCTGCGCTTCTTCGCCAACATGACGCAGTCACAGATCGGCGAGGAGGTCGGCATCTCGCAGATGCACGTCTCCCGGCTGCTGACCCGCACGCTGGCACAGCTGCGCGAGGGCCTCACCGCGGAGGCGTGACGACGGGACGGAGTGGTCGGGGCGCGCCTTACTTCAGGGCGAGCGCGACCACTCCGACAATGACGACCAGCGTGACGACCAGTCCGATGATCAGTCCGGTCCTAGGCCGGGCCTGCGCCCGCTGCACCTCGACGGGGGCCGGCTGCTCGTCCACGAAGGCGCGGAACATCTGCGTACTGCCGGCCGGGTCGTAGTTGTTCTCAGGGTTGTTCGACATGCCGCCTGACCCTAGCGTGTCGGCGGAATACCCCGCACCCCCCACAGGCCCCTCATCTGCGGCTGATCCACGGCTCCGCAGGTCCAGGGCGGGCCGTGGCGTACACCACAGCGGGCCCACAGCGCTTGCCCTATACAACCATCTCCTCTTATGGTTGCTTGAGGCAATTAAGTGGAGGCCTGATGGCGACCCCGTCAACCCGGAGCGACGCGCTCCCCGACAACCCCGGCAAGCCCCGGCACGCAGCACACACCGCTCCGCCCGACAGCCCGGGCGGAGCGGCGATGTCGCACCGGCAGATCATGGAAGCCCTCTCCGGGCTGCTGCTCGGGCTGTTCGTGGCGATCCTGTCGTCCACCATCGTCTCCAACGCCCTGCCCCGCATCCTCGGCGACATCGGCGGCGGCCAGAGCGCGTACACCTGGGTCGTCACCGCCTCGCTGCTCGCGGTCACGGCCACCACCCCGATCTGGGGCAAGCTCTCCGACCTGTTCAGCAAGAAGCTGCTGATCCAGCTGGCGCTGGTGATCTACGTCGCCGGCTCCGTCGTGGCCGGCTTCTCCACCAGCCCCGGCATGCTCATCGGCTGCCGGCTGGTCCAGGGTGTCGGCGCGGGCGGACTCTCCGCGCTCACCCAGGTGATCATGGCCGCGATGATCTCGCCCCGCCAGCGCGGCCGCTACAGCGGCTACCTCGGCGCCACCTTCGCCGTCGCGACCGTCGGCGGTCCGCTGGTCGGCGGCGTCATCGTCGACTCGTCGCTCGGCTGGCGCTGGTGCTTCTACGTCGGCGTGCCCTTCGCAATCATCGCGCTGATCGTGCTCCAGAAGACGCTGCACCTGCCCGTGGTCAGGCGGAAGGTGTCCATCGACTGGGCGGGCGCCTCCTTCATCACCGCGGCCGTGTCGCTGCTGATGATCTGGGTGTCGCTGGCCGGCCAGAACTACGCCTGGCTGTCCTGGCAGACATACGTCATGGTGCCCGCCGCGCTGCTGCTCGGCTGCGTCTTCCTCTGGGTCGAGTCGCGGGCCGCGGAACCGATCGTGCCGCTGCGGCTGTTCCGCAACAAGACGATCACCCTCGCCTCGCTGGCCAGCCTCTTCGTGGGCGTCGCCATGTTCGCCGGCACGGTCTTCCTCAGCCAGTACTTCCAGCTGGCCCGCGGCCGTACGCCCACGATGTCGGGCATCATGACGATCCCGCTGATCGCCGGGCTGTTCGTCGCCTCGACCGCGACCGGTCAGATCATCACCCGCACCGGGCGCTGGAAGGCGTTCCTGGTCTCCGGCGGCCTGCTGCTCACCGCGGGCTCGGCGACCCTCGGCCTGATCCGCTACGACACCCCGTACTGGCAGGTCGCCGTCTACATGGCGCTGCTCGGCCTCGGTGTCGGCATGATGATGCAGAACCTGGTCCTCGCCGTGCAGAACCAGGTCTCCACCGCCGACCTCGGCGCCGCCAGCTCCCTGGTGACCTTCTTCCGCTCGCTGGGCGGCGCGATCGGCGTCACGGCGCTCGGCGCGGTCCTCGGCAACCGCGTCACCCGCTTCGTCTCCGACGGCCTGGCCTCGCTCCACGTCAAGGCCTCGGCGGGCGACAGCGGCGGCATCCCCGACGTCGCGACCCTGCCGGCGCCGGTCCGCGGCGTGGTCGAGAGCGCGTACGGGCACGGCATCGGCGACGTCTTCCTCTACGCGGCGCCGTTCGCGCTGCTGTCCTTCCTGCTGGTCGTCTTCGTCAAGGAGGTCGCCCTGGGCAACCGCAGCGGTTTGCAGCAGAGCGCACCGGGTACGGCGAGGCCCGAGGAGTGACCGCCGGGACTCCCGTCCACCCGGCCTGTGCCACAGCGGAGAGGTCCAGGCACCGGAGGTACGGGTAGGGGTCCCGGCGACGGCCGGAGCAGGGGACGGCCGAGGCCGCCCGCCGGGACCCGCGAAACCATCGACGCGGGGCCTGTGGCCCGGGTCTCCACGGAGGCCGGGACGACAGGCCCTAGAGTGCGGGCATGGCTCCCAACATCGCCACGAACACCGCGGTCTCGCGGGAAGAGCTCCTCGACTTCGTACGCCCCAGGCACCGGGCGATCCTCCTCACGACCCGCGCGGACGGGCGGCCCCAGGGCTCGCCGCTGACCTGCGGCGTGGACGACAGCGGCCGTATCGTCGTGTCGACCTACCCCGAACGGGCCAAGACGCGCAACGCCCGGCGCGACCCCCGGGTGAGCGTCGTCGTCCTGTCCGACGAGTGGGACGGGCCGTGGGTGCAGGTGGACGGCACCGCGGAGGTGCTCGACGTGCCGGAGGCGGTCGAGCCGCTGGTCGAATACTTCCGCAACATCAGCGGTGAGCACCCCGACTGGGCGGAGTACCGCGAAGCGATGCTCCGGCAGGGCAAGTCGATCATCCGGATCGCCCCGGAACGGTGGGGACCGCTGGCCACGGGCGGCTTCCCCGCGCGGCTGGCCTGACGACCGGCCTGCGTCCCCCCGGCCCGTCCCCGGTCCCGGGAACTCCCCCGGTCTGCGTCCGGTGGCGCAGTTCCCCGCGCCCCTGTGCGGCGCCCTCTTCCGCGGAGGGCGACCACCAGGAGCGCGGGGAACTGTGCGGCAGGCGGGACGGTTACGTCAGGTCGTAGACCGTCGTCGAGCCCACCGTCTTCGCGGTGAACGTCGCCTCGACCCAGGACGTGATCTGGGACGCGGTACCGGAGCCGCCCATACCGCCGCCGCCCATGCCGCCCCCGGCGATGTAGTAGTGGATGCGGCCCGCGGCCACGTACTGCTTGAACTGGGCCAGCGTCGGCGACGGATCGCTGCCGTTGAAGCCTCCGATGGACATCACCGGCTCACCGCTGGCCAGCTGGTAGCTGGCCTGGTTCTGCGAGCCGACCGCGGCGGCGACCCACGTGTAGTGGCCCGCGTCGGCCTTGAGCAGCGACGTCATCGCCGAACTGACCTGGGCGCCGTTCAGCAGCCCGCCCATACCGCCGACACCAGCGCCCGCACCGCCGCTGCCGGGACGGAAACCGCCCCGTCCCTGGGTCGGAGCCTGTCCCTGCACACCGGTGCCACCGCCCTGCGTCCCCCCGGCCCCCGGGGCGCCCGGGGCGCCCGGGAACGTGCCGGTCGGCGGCGCACCGTTGCCGCCCATGCCCCCGCGCGGGCCACCGCCGCCCGGGCCACCCCCGGGGAAGCCGCCGGAGGCCACCGCAGGCCCGGCCGTCACAATGGAGCCCTGGTGCGGGGTCGTCACCGTGTCGAGGGTGTAGGCGACGGGACCGCCGAGGGCCGCCACCAGGCCGAGTACGCCCGCGGCGCGGGACAGCGCGGCGAAGCGCACGTAAGGCGCCGCCAGCAGGGCCACCGCGGCGACGAGGCCGGCGATCAGGACGGCGTACCGCAGCCACGGGTGCCAGGACGGCGAGCGGTCGAGCAGTACGTACGACACGGCCCCGGTGCCCGCGACGGTCGCGGCGAGCACGGCCGCGGCGAGCGGCGATGTGCGGCGGCGCCACAGCATTACCGCGCCCATACCGGTGACCGCCGCAATGTACGGCGCCAGCGCGATGTTGTAGTACTGGTGGAAGATCCCGGACATGAAGCTGAACGTCACGAAGGTGATGAGCAGCGAGCCGCCCCAGACCAGGAACGCGGCGCGTTCGAGGTCGGTGCGCCGGGCGCGCCGGGTGAACCACAGCCCCGCCAGCAGCAGCGCGAACGCGGCCGGCAGCAGCCAGGCGATCTGCCCGCCCATCTCCGCGTTGAAGAGCCGGCCGATCCCGGTGGCGCCCCACTGCCCGCCGCCGCCACCCCGGCCGCCACCGCCGCCGACGCTGCCGGTCTCATCGCCGGTGATGCGGCCGAAGCCGTTGTAGCCGAAGGTCAGGTTGAGGAAGCTGTTGTCCTGCGAGCCGCCGATGTAGGGGCGTGAGGAGGCGGGCCACAGTTCGACGACGGCCACCCACCAGCCGCCGGCCAGTAGCATCGCACCGCCGGCGTAGAGGAGTTGGAGCAGCCGGCGGCTCAGCCGGGTGGGGGCGCAGACCGCGTAGACGGCGGTGAGCGCGGGGACGATCAGCCAGGCCTGGAGGGTCTTGGTCAGGAAGGCGAGCCCGAGCAGTCCGCCCGCGGTCAGCAGCCACTTGGTGCGGGCGTCCTCCAGGGCGCGCTGCACGCTGTAGAGGGTCGCGACCATGAGCAACGCCAGCAGCGCGTCGGGGTTGTTGAAGCGGAACATCAGCGCGGCGACCGGCGTCAGTGCCAGCACCGCACCGGCGATGAGCCCGGCGGCGGCGCCGAAGCGGCGGCGTACGGCCGCGTACAGCAGCGCCACCGTGCCGACGCCCATCAGCGCCTCGGGCACCAGGATCTGCCAGGAGCCGAGGCCGAAGAGCCGTACGGACAGCGCCATCGGCCACAGCGCGGCGGGCGGCTTGTCGACGGTGATGGAGTTGGCGGCGTCGGAGGAGCCGAAGAAGAAGGCCTTCCAGCTCTCGCTGCCGGCCTGGACGGCCGCGGAGTAGAAGGAGTTGGCGTAGCCGGACGCGCCGAGGTCGTAGAGGTACAGGACCAGCGTGCCGACCAGCAGGGCGAGCAGGGCGGGCCGTGCCCAGGCGGGGTCGTCGGGGCGCCCGCGCCAGGCGCGCCGGGCGAGCGAGCCCGGGTCGGCGGTGGCGGCGGTCGGCGCGTGGGTCAGCGCGGTCATCGCGCACTCCTGTCGGAGGTGGGGGAGGCAGGGGACGCTGGAACGGGTCCGGACTCGGGCCCGGGGAAGACCCAGGCCCGGAAGAGCAGGAAGCGCAGCACGGTCGCCGCCAGGTTGGCCGCGACGAGCACCGCCAGCTCGCTGCTGTGCGAGGGCGTGGCGGTCGCGGTGTGCAGGGCGGCGAGCGAACCGCTGGTCAGGGCGAGGCCGATGGCGAAGACCACCAGGCCCTGCGCCTGGTGGCGCATCGCGCGGTCGCGGCCGCGCACCCCGAAGGTGAGCCGCCGGTTGGCCGCGGTGTTGCCCAGCGCGGACAGCAGCAGGGCCAGCGCGTTGGCGACCTGGGAGCCGGTGCCGAGCCGGAAGAGCGAGAAGAGCGCGAGGTAGACCAGGGTGCTCAGGACGCCGACGACGCAGAAGCCGACCAGCTGGCGGGCGAGTCCCGCGGGCACACCGGACAGTTCACGGTCCCGCGGGTCGTCGCCGAAGGGCCGCCGCAGCCGGTCGAGCGCCAACTGCCCGGTGGCCAGGGCGCGTCCGACCCGCCAGACGCCCCGCAGGTCGTCGCTCGCGGTCCGTACGAGGTCGACGCTGCTGTCGGGGTCGTCGACCCAGTCGACCGGCACCTCGTGGATCCGCAGGCCCGCGCGTTCCGCGAGCACCAGCATCTCGGTGTCGAAGAACCAGCCGGTGTCCTCGACCATCGGCAGCAGCCGCTGCGCCACGTCCCCGCGGATCGCCTTGAAGCCGCACTGGGCGTCGGAGAAGCGGGCGGCGAGCGAGCCGCGCAGGATCAGGTTGTAGGCGCGGGAGATGAACTCCCGCTTCGCGCCGCGCACCACCCGCGAGGAGCGGGCCAGCCGGGAGCCGATCGCCAGGTCGGAGTGCCCGGAGATCAGCGGGGCGACCAGCGGCAGCAGCGCGTTGAGGCCGGTGGACAGGTCCACGTCCATGTACGCCAGTACGGGCGCCTCCGACGCGGTCCAGACGGTGCGCAGGGCGCGTCCGCGGCCCTTCTGCTCAAGCCGGAAGGAGGTGACCTCGGGGATCTCGTCGGCGAGCGAGGCGGCGACCGCCGAGGTCAGGTCGGTGCTGGCGTTGTCCGCGACGGTGATGCGGAAGGGGTAGGGGAAGGTGTCCGACAGGTGCGCGTGCAGGCGGCGGACGCAGGGCTCCAGGTCGTCCTCCTCGTTGTGAACGGGAATGACGACGTCCAGCACCGGGGTGCCGGCCGCGAGCGCTGCGGCCGTGACCGGCAGGTGCTGCCGGGCGGGCAGGTTGCCGAGTGGGGTTCGCATACGACGACACTCGGCAACCGCCCTGTCACGACGTTGTGCTGAGGCTGGGGAGGGGCTGTGAGTGTGCCGGGGGCAGTGTGACGGTGAAGACGGTGCGCCCCGGGGCGCTCTCCAGCCCGACGGTGCCGCCGTGCGCGGCCACCACGGACCGCACGATCGCCAGGCCCAGGCCCGTGCTGCCGCCGGAGTCGGCCGTACGCGCGCGGGAGGCGTCGCCGCGGGCGAAGCGTTCGAAGACGACGGTCTGCAGCTCGGCGGGGATGCCGGGGCCGTCGTCCTCGACCTGGAGCCGTACGCCCCCTGCCGGGTCCGCGGCCACCCGGGCGGTGACGGTGGTGCCGGGCGGGGTGTGGGTGCGGGCGTTGGCCAGCAGATTGGTCAGCACCTGGTGCAGGCGCTGCGGGTCGCCGTGCACGACGGCCGGATCGTCGGGCAGGTCCAGCCGCCACACATGGCCGCCGCCGGCCGCCCGGGCGTCGCTGACGGCGTCGACGACCAGCGGGGACAGGTCCGTCGGGGCGGGGAAGAGCGGTCGGCCCGCGTCGAGCCGGGCGAGCAGCAGCAGGTCCTCGACCAGGGTGGTCATCCGGGCGGCCTCCGACTCGATACGCCCCAGCGCGTGCCGGGTGTCGGGGCCGACGGATTCGTGGCCGCGGCGGGTGAGTTCGGCGTAGCCGCGGATCGAGGCGAGCGGGGTGCGCAGCTCGTGGCTGGCGTCGGCGACGAAGCGCCTGACCCGGGTCTCGCTCTGCTGCCGGGCGTGCAGGGCGGAACCGACGTGCCCCAGCATGCGGTTGAGCGCGGCTCCGACCTGGCCGACCTCGGTGCGCGGGTCGGTGTCGGAGTCGGGGACCCGGTCGTGCAGCGCCACCTCGCCGCGGTCCAGCGGGAGTTCGGAGACCCGGGTGGCGGTCGCGGCGACCCGGCGCAGCGGGTGCAGGGCGATCCGCATCAGGGCGGCGCCCGCGAGGCCCGCGGCCACCAGTCCGGCGGCCGACACCGACACCTCGACCCAGATCAGGGTCGACAGGGTGTCCTCGGTGCCCTTCGTGGACAGCCCGACCAGCACGGTGGCGCTGTCCGTGTCCGGCTGCGCGGCCTCCACCCGGAAGCCGCCGAGGCCCGGCACGTCGAGGGTGTGCGGCCGGCCGTCCAGCGGTACGTGCGTGAAGGCGGCGGCCTGCGCGGTGGTGAGCGGTTCCGCGATCAGGCCGCCGGAGCCGGAGGACCCGGTGGCGCTGACCGCTGCCTGCCCGACCCGGCCGGACGCGGTGACGACGGCGCCGACGGTCTCGCCGGGCTGTCCGCCGCCGATCAGGAGGTTCAGCGGCACGCCGTCGGGGCGGCTGCCGCGGGGCGTCCCCGCGCCGGGCGATCCGGGCGCGTCGGGGCCGCCGTGCGGGCCGGCCGCGCGTACCGCCAGGTCGCGCACCTTGCCGTCCAGCTGGCCGTAGAGGAAGTCGTGCAGCGCGAAGATGGTGACCGAGCCGATCACCGTGCAGACCACGGCGACCAGGATCACGCAGGACGCGACGAGCCGGCGGCGCAGCGACCATGTGCTCCGGCTGCGCCAGGAACGTACCCACCGCCGGTGCGGCAGGGTCACGCGGGCTCCCCCGGCTTGATCAGGTAGCCCGCGCCGCGGCGGGTGTGGATCATCGGCGGGCGCCCGACGTCGATCTTGCGGCGGAGGTAGGAGATGTACAGCTCGACGACGTTGGCCTGCCCGCCGAAGTCGTACGACCACACGCGGTCCAGTATCTGCGCCTTGCTCAGCACCCGGCGCGGGTTGCGCATCAGGTAGCGCAGCAGCTCGAACTCCGTCGCGGTCAGGTGGATGTTGACGCCGCCGCGGCTGACCTCGTGGCTGTCCTCGTTCAGTACGAGGTCGCCGACGGTCAGCAGCGACTCGTTGCGTACGGCGGCGGCGCCGGAGCGGCGCAGCAGGCCGCGCAGCCGGGCGACGACCTCCTCCAGGCTGAACGGCTTGGTGACGTAGTCGTCGCCGCCCGCCGTCAGCCCGGCGATACGGTCCTCGACCGCGTCCTTGGCGGTCAGGAAGAGCACGGGCACGTCCGGGGTCTCGCGGCGGAGCCTGGCCAGCACTTCGAGGCCGTCCATGTCGGGCAGCATCACGTCGAGCACGACCGCGTCGGGCCGCGACTCGCGGGCGGCGCGCAGCGCGCTCGCGCCGTCGCCCTCGGTGCGCACCTGCCAGCCCTCGTAGCGCAGGGCCATCGAGAGCAGGTCGGCGAGCGGGGTCTCGTCGTCCACGACGAGGACGCGCACCGGCGAGCCGTCGGGACGGGCCAGGTCGGTGGCGGGAGCGGTGGCCGGGGCGGGCCTCGCGGCGCGGTTCGCGGCGGCGGGAACGGTGGGTGTCGTCGTCATGCACATCAGCCTGTGCGGGCGCTATGAGAGCAGTCTTGGCCGATTCTGTGAATCGTCTGAGAAAGCGGGGCGGGTGGTGTGCGGAGCGGCTCGCTCCGACTCGCGGGGGCCTTTCCCGGCCCGTCGCGGGGTTCGCGGGGCTTCGCGGGGTGCCGCTACGGTACGGCGGGCGGCCGGATCGCCGCGAAGGCAGGTTCCAGCACCGCGCGCAGGCCGCCCGGCTCGCGGTAGTGCAGCACGCTCATGCCCATGGCGAGGGCCGCGTCGATGTTCTCGCGCGAGTCGTCCACGAACAGGCAGCGCTCGGCGGCGACCCCGGCGTGCTCGACGGCTATCGCGTAGATCCGCGGGTCGGGCTTGGCCACCCCGACCCGGGCGCTGCTGACCACGTGGTCGGCCAGCGCGGTGAGCCCGAGCGCGGCGAGGTCGTCCTCCAGGTCGACCGAGGCGTTGCTGACCAGCACCAGCGGCAGCCGGGCCTCGTCGCGTATCCGCCGCAGCAGGGCGACGACGGCCTCGTCGGCCGCGAAGGGCGACGCGGCGAGCGCGGCGGCCAGCGGCCTGGCCGCCGCCTCGGTGAGCACGTCCTGGCGTACGAAGGCCGCCGTGATCGCCTCCACCCACTCGCGCGGGGTGATCGTCCCGACCAGCATCGGCAGGTCCACCTCCGGCGTGAAGGCGATCCGCGCCGTGGTGCCCTCGGCCACCCCCGCGGCCTTCTCCAGCGCGGCGAGCGGGGCGGGGTCGTAGTGCCGGATGACGTTGTCGATGTCGCACAGGACGGCGTCGAAGGGGCGGATCAGCGGGTTCGTGGTCACGGCCCCTGCATAGCACTCCGCGTGGGGCGGCTTACGGGCGCGGTGCGGTGCGGTCTGCGGGCGCGGTGCGGTCCGGGGGTGCCTCGTGATCCGGGGGCGGGTCCTCCGTCATGCCGACCGGGACGCTGCGCGGTCCGCAGGCGCGCGGGCCGCCGTGCCGACCAGGGGGGCGGTGAGACCCCGGGCGGTCTCAGGCCGCGGGCGGCACCATGCTGTCCAGTACCTCCTCCAGCGGGGTCGCCGTCACGCCCAGCTTCGCCACGGTCGCACTCGCGTCGAGCAGCAGCGGCCGCTCCAGCAGATAGAGCACCTCGGGGAATTCGGCCGCGATCGGGTCGGCGCGGCCTGCCGCCGCGAGCTCCTCCCCGGTCATCCGGCCGAGACGGGGCGCGGGCAGGCCGGCCCGGGCGGCGAGCCGGGCCGCGAGGTCGCGCACGGGCAGGTCCGAGGTGGGCGGCACGTGCCAGGCCCGCCCCCAGGAGTCCTCGTGCCCGGCCGCTGCGACAAGGGTGCGGGCCACGTCCGCCACGTAGCACCAGCTGTGCGGGACGTCGATGTCGCCGGGGTAGGCCGCCGGCCGCCCCGCCAGGACCGCGTCGCCGACCAGGATCGTGAACGGCGAGTAGGCGCCGCCGCCGAGGAAGTCGCTGGCCCGCACCTCGGTGACGCGCGCCCGGCCCGCCTCGTACGACGCGAGCGCGTCCTGCCACATCCGGGCCCTGACCCGGCCCTTGACGCTGCTCGGGGCGAGCGGCAGGTCGTCGGTGAACGGCCCGTCCACCGGACCGTAGCCGTAGACGTTGCCGAGCATCACGTATCCGGCCCCGGTGGCCTCCGCCGCGCTGAGCAACGAGGCCGCCAGCGGCGGGAACTCGGCCGGCCAGCGGTCGTACGGCGGCATCGCGCAGTTGAGGAGGACGTCGGCGCCCGCGGCGATCTCGCCCAGGCGTACGGGGTCGGTGGCGTCGGCGGTGACGCGTTCGATCCGGGGGTGGGGGGGGGGGGGGGGGGGGGGGGGGGGGGGGGGGGGGGGGGGGGGGGGNCCCCCCCCCCCCCCCCCCCCCCCCCCCCCCCCCCCCCCCCCCCCCCCCCCCCCCCCCCCCCACGACGGCGGTGTTGACGTGCTGCGACACGGTGTTCGCTCCTCATCGGTGGGTGGTTCGCGCTCCACCCTCCGCCACCGGCCGCCGGTAGAGTAGTGGCCCGGATGCCAAACCTACGGAGGTTCGGGCCATGCCCGCTTCGGCCCCCGCCGCACCGGTGAGATCCCCGATCCGGGTCGCCGTCATCGCGGTCCCGCCGGTCACCGCCTTCGACCTGACGATCCCCGACCTGGTGCTGGGCGGGATGACCGTACGCGGCGGCCCCGGCTACGACGTCCGCGTCTGCACCGCGGCGCCCGGCCGCCCGGTCACCGACGGCGGCGGCCTGGAGATCGCCGTCCCCCACGGCCTGGACGCCGCTGTCGCCGCCGACACGGTGATCGTCACCGGCACCGGCGCCCGCGACGGCCTCGACCCGCGGGTGCTCGACGTGCTGCGCACCGCCTGCGCCGCCGGCCGGCGGGTTGTGTCGATCTGCACCGGGGCCTTCGTGCTGGCCGAGGCGGGCCTGCTGGACGGCCGCCCCGCGACGACGTACTGGGCGAAGTCCGCCGAATTCCGCGCCCGTTACCCCCGGGTGGAGCTGCGCCCCGGCGTGCTCTACGTCGACGACGGCCGGATCCTCACCTCCGCCGGGCTCTCCGCGGGGATAGACCTGTGCCTGCACCTGATCCGCCTCGACTACGGTGCCGCCACGGCGAACTCGGCCGCCCGGCTGGTGGTGGCCGCACCCGTACGCCCGGGCGGGCAGGCGCAGTTCATCGACAGCCCGCTGCCGCCGGAGAGCGGCACCTCGCTCGCCCCGACCCGCGCCTGGGCGCTGACCTGCCTCGACCGGCCGCTGACCCGCGCCGACCTGGCCGCCCACGCCCGCACCAGCGTCCGTACGCTGACCCGCCGCTTCCACGCCGAGACCGGCCTGAGCCCGCTCCAGTGGCTGCTGCACCAGCGCATCAACCGCGCCCAGGAACTCCTGGAGACCACCGACCTGCCGATCCCCCAGGTGGCCCGGCTCAGCGGCCTGTCGACCCCCGACTCGCTGCGCCACCACCTCACCCGGCGCACCGGCCTGCCCCCGTCCGCCTACCGCACGGCCTGGCACCACCCGGCACCCGCCGGCGGCGTCAGCGGCTGACGCCGCCCAGCCGCCGGTAGAAGGCGATCCGCTCCGGATCGGGCGTGACGCCGTACGCGTCGAAGTACACGTCCTCCCAGCCCGGACCGTAGTTGAAGCCCAGGTTCCAGGAGCCGACGGCGAGGTCGGCCCAGCGGTCGGCGGCCCCGAGGGCGCCGAGGTCGACATGGGCGGACCACGAACCGTCCTCGTCCAGCAGGGTGTTGGGGGCACACGCGTCGCCGTGGCAGACGACGAGCCGGTCGACCGGCGGCGCCGCGGGCAGGTCGAAGTCCAGCTCCGGGTCCCTGGCCCGGCGCCGCTCCACCGACCAGCTGAACGGGCAGTCGTCGACCGGCAGCCGGTCGTGCAGCGCACGCAGCCCCGCGCCCAGCGCCCGCACGGCAGTCCCAGGGTCGGCCTTCCAGCGCGGGCTCACCGCGCTGTCCCCCGGCAGCCCCTCCGTGAGCAGCCACTCCCCGTCGCAGTCCACCCCGTGCTCCAGCACCCGCGGGACCGGCGTGAAGTCCACGGCCCACCGCAGCCGCATCGCCTCCGCCCCGAGGTCCAGCCCGGACCCGGCCGGCGCCCACTTGGCGAACCGGCGCCCCTCCCCGTCCCCCAGCCGGAAGGTCACACCGCCCAGCCTGTTGACCCACACCGGCACCACGGGCCGCCCGCCTGCACCCGCGGCAATCGGCGCGGGCACCGGCACGTCACCCTGCGGCGGTCCTGAATAGTCCACCCCCGCATGC
>NZ_JAJSYW010000154.1:0-17333 GCF_036815005.1 Streptomyces sp. IBSBF 2435
GCTCTGGGGGAAGGTGTTTGGCCGGGTGCGGGTGCCGGTGGTGGGTGGTCGGGGCCACTCGGGGGGTATCTCCTCGGACCGCGCACCTCGGCTCTGTGCGAACGTTCCCGTGGGAGTCGTGCGCACTCCTGCGGGGACACCCCAGGATCGTCCCCTCCGCCACCATCGGCATCCGCCGACCCGTGGGCGGGTGAGGTGGGGAGGCGGGCAGGGGAGCCGCCAATGGCGAGTCGACCCCCGCAGGGAGACCGTTCGCCACCGTCCCCGCCGCCGGACGCGGAAAAAGCCCGGCACGGACGGGCAATCCGCCGGCCGTGAGCGCGGCCCGGAGGGGGTCAGCGGCGGCGGGCCGCGGTGGCCGCGCGGGGGAGGTCGAGACGGCGTTCGTACATGAGGTAGCGGGGGTGCCAGCGCGGCGAGTAGGGGGCGTAAGGGCGTACGCGATCGGCACCGTGCCAGGGCCGGGCGTGGACGTTGAGGGAGAGGCGGGTGACGCCCGCCAGCGCGGGGGCGGTGGTGCGGGCGGCGGCAAGGAGGAGGTCGGTGAGGAGGTGGTCGACCGGCGTGCGGCCGGAGTCGCGGTCGTGGCGCAGGAGGTCGAGGGTGAGCCCGTCGGGACCCCAGGGCACGAAGCCGAGCAGCGCGCAGGTGCGGCCGTTGGGGTCGCGGCACTCCGCGAGCAGGTAGTCGCCGTCCGCGGGGTCGCCGAGGCGGCCGAGAGCGGCGGCGGCGCTGCGTTCGGCGGGGTGGCGGCGCCAGGCGTCGGCGAGCTGGCCGAGCCGGCGCCATTCGTCGGGGTCGACCTCGTCCTGGCGGCGGAAGACGGTGGTGTAGCCGGCGTCGGTGACGAGCCGGTGGGCCGCGAGGGGTCCGGCCGTGGTGTCGCCCGAGGCGAAGGCGCCGGCGTCCACCACCGCTTCGTCGCCCGAGGCGAAGCCGTGGAAGCCGGCGGCCTCGTAGGTGACGGCGGCGGCGGGTCCCGCGTTGGTGACGGCGGGGACCCAGGCGTGGCGGCGGGCGTGGGCGAGCCAGCCGGTGACGGCGGCGGGCCAGGCGGTGCGCGGGCCGAGGGGGTCGCCGGAGGCGAGGGCGACGCCGTTGACGACGCGGTAGAGGACGGCGGCGTCCCGGGACGGCGTCCAGCACACGGACTTGTCGCGGCGCAGGGCGAAGTAGCCGAGCGAGTCGCGGCGGCCGTACGCCCGCAGCAGCGCGCGCAGCCGGCGTTCGTCGGCGGGGACGAGCCGGGCCCGGCTGCGGGGGGCGCGGAAGAAGGCCAGCAGGACGACCAGCATCAGGGCGACGCTCAGGACGTTGATCGCCAGGTCGGTCCAGCCGGGCACCTTGATACCGGGCAGGTCGAACAGGCCGGAGACGGTGAGCACGCGGACGACGGCGTAGCGCAGGCTGGCGCTCCACTCGCGGGGCGGTGCCTGGTCGGTGGCGTGGACCAGCAGGGTGCCGACGCCGACCGCGACGACCGCCCCGATCAGCAGGCTGGTCAGGCCGAGCGCGACATTGCCGCGTTCGCCGCGCACGTTGAAGACCGGCCGGGAGACCAGCAGCGCGGTCAGGAAGAGCAGGGTGACGGCGAGCGAGACCCAGTTGAAGGGGTGGCCGCGGGATTCGGCGACGGCGGCCTCGGTGGTGATCAGCACGGCGGTGTAGCCGATGGCCAGCACGGTGGTGACGATCCATGCGGCGCGTTTGCGGCGGCGCAGGCTGATGGACAGGACCAGGGCGAGGGCGGCGCCGGTGAAGCCGGGGCTGACCAGGAAGGCGGTGACGTATTCGCCGTTGGTGGCGGCGCGCACCCGGTCGCGGAAGGGGGCGACGACGCCGGTCACGACGTTGACGGCGGTGGCCGCCCGCAGGTACCAGACGGCGGCGGCGGCGCCGGGGTCGCGCAGCGGGCGCAGCACCCGGGCGAGCAGCACTTCGAGCCGGGACGGCGGCAGGTCCACGATGGTGGGGCGGGCCGGCGGGGCCTTGGTCAGCGACACCGGGCTCGGCGCCCCGGCGACGGCGTCCATGGCGCGGGTCTTCACGGCGACCAGCCGCCGGTGGATACGGTCCTCGCGGCGTTCGGCGCGGGCCATCCGGCGCGGCCTGCTGCCGTACCGCCAGCGGGCCCAGGGGCTGCCGGGGCGGGCCAGCCGCAGGGCGCCGACGACGGCGAGGAAGGGCAGCATCACACCGAGCAGCCCGGTCCACACCTTGCCCTTGAGCAGGCACAGCACCACGAAGCCGAGGAGCACGGCGGCGACGACGTAGGTGGCGTAGGAGGTGCCGCCGACGTAGCCGCCGAGGGGGGCCTGGCCGATGAGCAGCAGGGCGATCACCGAGACGGCGAGGATCACCGCGTCGACGGACTGCCGGCCCTCCTCGCGCCAGTAGACGTCCTCCAGGTGCAGCACGAGGGCGAATTCGTCCAGGACCAGGCCGCAGCCGGCGCCGAAGATCACGGCGAGGATGTTGTGGGCGAGCGGGCCGCCGTGGACGGCGAAGGAGCCGACGCCGCCGATCAGCATCATCGCCTGGCCGAAGACCACGTGGTGGATGTGCAGCCCGCCGGGCTGGACGTTGCCCGGCCACCAGGAGACGCCTCTGCGGATCATCCGGACGCTGAAACGGATGAAGAGGAAGGACCCGAGCAGCCCTGCCAGCAGCAGGAACAGCGGTGTGCGGCCGCCGGTGCCGGAGATGTGCACCCGGACGGTGTCCGCCAGCGACCAGTGCCCCATGCACCCAGGGTGCTGGTCGGACGCTCGCCTGGCCAAACGGGCGCGCCGGACGGCGCCGCCCGCGTACGCCGAAGGCCCCCCGTGGACACGGGGGGCCTTCGTTTCAGGTGCGCCGCCAGGGACTCGAACCCCGGACCCGCTGATTAAGAGTCAGCTGCTCTAACCAACTGAGCTAGCGGCGCCTGCTGACGTGGAAAACATTAGCACCCACCCCTGCGACCTGAAAAATCGATACCGGTCAGGCGGAGCCGGGCAGCCCGATGAGTACCGGCGGGGCCGGCGACAGGGCGGTCCTGACCGCGCGCAGACAGGCCCACAGCAGTACGTCGGCGCCCGGCAGCCAGGGGTGCCGGGAGTCGGGGGCGACGACCCAGCGGGACACTCCCGCGCCGTCGCGCGGGGTGCCCGCCGGGTCCTCACGGGGCGCGGGAGCGGTGTGGAGGGCGGGGACGGTGACCGCGTCGCCGCTGCCGTGGCACAGCATCGGCGGGACGGCGCTGCCCCACTCCTCCCAGTCCAGCAGTGCGGGCAGCCGCTGGGCGGTGCCGGGCGCGACCAGCAGCAGGACCCTGCCGCGGTGGACGGCGACCGGGCCGCTGCCGGGTCCCGCCGCCCAGAGCTGCTCCAGCACCCGGCGGCCGAACAGGGGCGTGAGGTTCACCACGTCGAAGGCCGTGCCGCAGGGCAGGACGCTCGGGGCGGCCGGGCGGGCCGACCACAGGGCCTCGACGCTGCGCGGAAAGGCGCTCGCGGAGGCCAGCCAGGCGGCGCCTTCCGGGGTGACGCATGCGCTGTGCTGCCGCCGCCGGGCCTCGCTGACGATCCCGACGACGCTGGTGCTCCCCTGCCATTCATTCATGGCATCTACAGGTACCGCTTCAGCGGGCGGTGTCCCGGTGAATCGCCCGAATACGGGACAGGAACGCGCGGGAGGCGTAACCTACCGGCCCGCACGGCGATCGGGCGGCTACGGGGTGACACCGCCGCTGTCGATCAGGCCCTGACCGTACTCGGCCATCTTCTTGGCGTAGTCCTCGGTCCAGCCGGCCCGCTCGGCGAGGTCGGCCGCGGTGAGCCGGTCGAAGCGGCGCGGGTCGGTGAGCTGGGCGGCGGCGATGGCCTGGAACTCGGTCGCCCGGTCGGCGGCCGTACGGAAGGCCTGCTCCAGCTCGGTGGCCCTGGTCAGCAGCTGCCGCGGGTCGTCCATCGACTCCAGGTCGAAGAAGCGGTCGCCGCCGGTGTCGGCGGGCGCGCCGGGCTCGAACAGGAGCGGGGCGGGGCGTTTCGGCCGGTCGGCGCGGGGCTCGTGCGGCTCACGTGCCTCGCGGGACGGGCGAGCCGGTTGCGGCTCGGACATGCGCTACCTCCGGGGTCGGTTCCGCCTTCCATTGTCCCGCGCCCGCGCAAGTCCCCCGGGGCGGTCGCCCGAGATCCACCCGACAGGGCGTCAAGGGCGCCAGGGCACGCGGTGTTCGGCGAGGTGGGCCAGGACCGCGTGGTTGGCCTCCCAGCCGTCGGGGAATTTGACCGTGACGCCGAGGCGGACCGGCTCGGAGGACGGGTGTTCGTCGAGCAGATCGGCGACGCCTGCGCGGCAGACGACGATGCACGCGTGGCGGTGGCGGGAGGCCAGGACGCACAAGCGGCCCGTCTCCAGGTGGAAGGCGGTGGCGTCCGGGCGGCCCGAGAGCGGGTGCAGGACGACCGTGACGTCGAACTCCCGGCCCTGGAGGCGGTTCGCGGTGTCCACGGCGACGCCGCCGGGGCCGGCCGGCACCCCGAGCGCGGTCAGCGCGGTGCGCACCGCGGCTGCCTGGTCGCGGTGCGCGGTGCCGACCGCGATCCGGTCGGCGGTCAGCGGCGCGGGCTCGGCGCCGCGCTCCGAATACGTCAGCCCGCCGCGGTCCAGCAGCCGCCGTACGACCGCGGCCACCGCGCGTACCGCTTCCGGGTCGGTGCGCGGGGTGTGCCGGGCGGGCAGTTCGAGCAGACCCCAGCCGGACACCGCGGCCTCGTCCAGCACCCGGTCGGGCCCGCAGCCGTCCCCCGGCACCCCGAAGCCGAGCCGCCGGTCGCCGTGGCCCGTACCGCTCCTGAACGGGGTGTACGGGTAGAACGCCCGGGACACCAGCGGCGCCGCCGACGCGGGCAGCCGCCAGGACACCGGCAGACGGTGCTGGGGCAGGCCCGGGTTGTGCGCCAGCAGGGTGACCACGGCGCTCGCCGACGGGTCCCAGCTCAGCCCGGCCCACTGCTCGGCGCCGACCACGCTGAAAGGGTCGAGCTGGCCCGGGTCGCCGACGAAGAGCGCCCGCTCGAACAGGCCCGCGACCTGGAGCAGCGCGTCGGAGCGCATCTGGTAGGCCTCGTCCACGATGGCGTGCCGCCAGGGCTCGACGTCCTTGACGTACGCCCATTTCGCCGCCGTCGCGATCACCACCGAGCGGTCCCGGAGGTCGGCGACCGAGCTGGACTTCGCCACTTCCGGGTGCCGGTCCAGCGCCGGGTCGGGCGGGGAGTCGGCGCCGTGCAGCCGGCCCACCGGGAGGGTGGGCTCCGCGGTCGCGAGGCGGTCGGCGAGGTCGTCGACCTGGGCGTTGGTCTGCGCGACGATCATCAACCGCTCGCCGGACGCGGCCAGTTCGCGGGCCGCGCGCACCACGAGGGTCGACTTGCCCGCGCCGGGCGGCGAGTCCACGACGACACCGCGGGCGGTCCCGTGCATCGTGCTGGCCAGGATCGCCGCGGTCGCCGCGGCGGCCTCGGCCCCCGGGTCGAACCGGTCGCCGGCGCCGTCGAAGCCCTGCGTCACAGAAAGTCCTCCGCGGTCACGGTGTCGGGTACGTCGGGACCGGCCGCGGCGGCGCCGGGCGGGCCGCCGTGCGTCCAGGGCGTCGCCTCGGGGTCGGGCAGCGCGGGACCGCTGCGCGGGTCGTGCGCGAACAGCGTGAACGTCACCCGGTCCCCCACCTCCGGCACCGAGCCTTCCCGCGGCACCCTGCCCGTACCCATCCCGCCGGTGAGCTTGACGGTGACCGCCCACTCCGGGGCGTGCGGGACGCCGGCGCCGGGTGCTTCCCCGTCCCGGGGCGCGGGCACCTCCGCGGCGGGCGCGACGGCGACCAGCTCGGCGGTCTGGGCCGACTTCGCGTCGGGCAGGGCGCGGTAGGCCCTGCTGCCCGGGTCCGCCTGGGGGAGGTCCCCGGTGGTGACGGTGACCAGGGGGCGGGGCATCGGGCGGCGGCCGTCCGCATACGCCATCTCGACGTCGAGCACCGTGCCGGTGAAGGCCTCGCCCGCCAGCCGCCGGGCCGCCATCACCAGCGGGTCGTCCAGGGCCTCCTGGGCGACCAGCCGGGCCTGGGCGGTCTCGCGGCCCGCGAGCTTCTGCGCGGCGGTGACCGCGTCGTCCCGCTTCGGCTGCGGCGGCTCCCCGGCCCGCACCCGGTCGCGGTGCCCGGTGAAGGACCAGCGGTCCCGCTTCCAGCGCTCGGCCACATGCGCGCCCTCGGGCAGCGCCCGCAGCAGGTCGACGCCGTGCCACACGTCGTCCCAGGTGGGCCGCAGCTGCGAGCCGACCAGCCGCCGTACGTCCGCCTCGGCGGCCCGCATCGGCGGTACGGCGCCGGCGTTGCGGGCCGCGTCGTAGCGGGCCAGCGCCGGGGCCAGGACGCTGTTGTCGAAGACCGGGTCGGTGGCGGGGCCGGCCGGCGGGCTGAGCAGCAGCCCGTCCCGGTCCCTGCCGGTCTGCGCGCGGGCGGCGGCGGTCGGGCCGTCCAGCCCGGCCGGCGGGTCGATCCAGCCCAGCAGCGCGCCCAGGTGCTGGTCCTCCATCGCGCTCTGGCCGGTGGCCCAGTGCCGGGTGAGCAGGTCCGTCATGGCGACCAGCAGCGCGCTGCCCGGGGTGCGGGCGCGTTCCGCGCAGTGCGTCAGCCAGCGGCCCAGCAGCGGGACCGGGACCGGCACCGGGTGCGGGGCGTCCGGGTCCTCGACGGTCCGCAGATAGCGGGTGGAGCGGCCGAGCAGGCGTACGTACTCCAGCGCGGCGCCGTTCGGCACGATGATCTGCGGGGCGTCCGCGCAGACCTCCGTCTCCTCGCGGTTGCGGGTGGCCGGCTCGGTCTCGACGTCGTCGGCGTATGTCTCGATCACCGGCAGGACGGCGGCGGCGAGGCCGGCGAAGAAGGCGAAGCGGAGTTCGCGGTCGAGGGGTTGGGGCACCACGAGCAGGGTCGGCGCGGCGCGGTCGGTGCCGACCATGGCGCCCAGCGGTGCGCCCGCTTCTCCCGCGGTGGTCAGGGGGACCAGGACGAGTGGCCTTGCGGCCAGCCATCGGTGGCGGACGGTGGCCGCGGGCACGGCCTGGCCCCGGGACACCGCTTCCGCGCGGGCCAGCACATTCATGAGCGTCACGCGGTGCCACCGCCCCTGCGGGGCTGCTTCTGCGGTCCCCGGCCCACCGCCCGGTGAAGGGTCCCCCCTTCGGGGTACGGTCCGCCGTCCGAACGGCTCACCACCGCCGTGGCCGGGCGCGCAGTTCCCCGCGCCCCTGCGGGGCACCACCCCTCGCACGAACGGTGCGCCGCCATCGTGGCCGGGCACGGACCTACCCGCTCACTGCCACAGAGGGCACGCACCCCAGGGGCGCGGGGAACGGCGCGAGCAGCCCACCACGACCGTCGCGGGCGGACGGACCGCACCACCCCAGGGGCGCGGGGAACTGCGCGACCAGCCGTCGACAAGCTGCACGTGGCCACCGGCCCGAAGGGACTGTTCGGTCCGCCCCGGACCACCGGCCGGTGGGCGGTTGCTCGCGCCCCTGCGGGGCGCGCCCCGCCGTGCGAACAGTGCGCCAGCGCACCGGCCGAGCACGGACTTGCCGGCTCAGCACCGCAGAGGGCACGCACCCCTGCGGGGCACGTCCCGCCGCGCGGGCAGCGCCCCTGGGGGGCACCCCCCTGCCGAAGGGGTGCCGGCAGGACCACGGCGCCCGGGGAGGGGCATCCCCTTGCCGAGGGGGCACCGTCAGCACCCCCGCGCCCGGGGGAAGGACACGTCACGCCGGACGGACGGCGCGACCCCGGGGGGCGGGCCCCGAAGCGGGTCACCGGGGATCACCGCAAGCGCGAAGGGCTTCGGCTCGCAAGCTCGCCGCACGGCGAAGCGCGGCGGCGGTCGGATCGTCGTCCCCGCCGGACGGCGGCACCGCAGCGGCGGTCAGGACCGCGCTCACCGTCGTGAGGCCGCCGAGGTCGGCGCGCAGGCCGCGCCCGAGCGCGTCGACGGAGTCCGCCGCGCGGGCCCGGTCACGGCAGTGGAAGGCCAGTTCGCAACTGGCCAGGCACTCGGGCGCGTACGCGGCCGGCACGGACTCGACCGCGGCGGTCAGCGCGGCGGGCGGGCGGCCCGGCGCGAGGTCGAAGGTCGTGCCCTCGGGGAGGGCCGCGGCGATCTCCTCGATCCGGGTGAGCCGGGTGAGCTGGCGCCGGGTGACAGCGACCTGCTTGCGGACGTCGACCCACTCGGCGGTGGGCAGGTTGGAGAAGTCCTTGGGGCAGACCAGCAGCACGTCGGTGCGGGTGCGGCCGGGCTGGAGGGCGTCCAGGGCCAGGACGTAGACCGCCGCCTGACGGGCCGCCGCGCCGACCTTCATCGCGTCGGCGCCGCCGTCCAGGATCGGGAAGGACTTGATCTCGGCGACGGTCCAGGCGCCGTCCGGGGCGACAGCGACCGCGTCGGGTTCGAGGAAGACCGTGGACCCGGCGACCTCAAGGGCCAGCAGCGGGTGGTCCAGCAGGGTCCAGGACCCGGGCGCGGCCTCGGCCAGGGCGATCCGGGTGCGGGCGGCCCGCCCCTCGGGGCCCGCCGCGCCGAGGTCGGGGACCTCCGCGTGCGCCCCCTCGGCGCCCAGCAGCCGCAGCAGTTCCGCGCAGCGGCCGGCCTTGACCCTGGCCTCGAAGGCGTGACCGCGGGAGAAGGCGAACCGGGATTGGCCGAAACGGGCCGGGGCGCCCAGCGCCTCGGCGACCGCGCCCTTGTCGACGCCGGCGGCGTCGAGCAGGGCCCGGCGCCGGCAGCCGGGGTTCGCGGCGAGTGCGGCCAGCGCCCGCGCGTCGAGCGGGCGGGGGGCGGTGTCCGGGCCGCGGAGGGCGGCCAGCCGCTCCCGCAGCGAGTGGTGCTTAGTGCTCACCCGCGAAAGTGTGGCATCCGGCTACGACATCCGGCTGCGCTCGCCGCGCCCGGCCCCGCTGCCGCCGGCCGCGCCGGGGTCCCGGCCGGGGTCGCCGGGGTCGCCCGGCGGTACGGACACCGTGCGCGGCGCGGGCACTTTCGCCCCGCCGGGCGCGGCTGCCTGCTGCTTGTCGGCGGGCGCGCCGGGCGCCACGCTCACGGCGACGACGGCCTCGTGGACCGGCTCCGTGCCGAGCCTGCGGCGGACCCTGGCCTGGAGCCCGTCCACCACCCGCAGCGCGGGCTTGGCCAGCAGGAAGCCGACGCCCATGGTGGCGACACCGGCCGCCGCGTCCATCAGGTAGTGGTTGGCGGTGCCCATCACCACGAAGGCGGTCATCAGGGGGTAGATCACCCCGAGGGCGCGCACGAACCAGTTCCGCCCGTAGCGGAAGAGCATGATGCCGCACCACAGCGACCAGCCGACATGCAGGCTGGGCATGGCGGCGTACTCGTTGGTGAGGTGCCCCATGCCGCGGGGCGCGCTCGCGTCGGTGCCCCACCAGCCGTAGGAGCCGTACTGCGCCATCGTGTCCATGAAGCCGTGCGCGCCGGGCAGCAGCCGCGGCGGGGCGGTGGGCACCACGGTGAAGCCGACCAGGCCGATGAGCGTGGACACCATCAGCCAGGTGCGGGCGTTGCGGTAGTGGGTGGGGCGCCGCAACCACAGCCAGACCAGCACCGACGGGGTCACCACGTAGTGCAGCGAGGCGTACGCGAAGTCCGCCGGGACGCCGAGGAAGGCGTGGTGGGTGAAGAGCTGGTTGAACCAGCGCTCGGGGTCGAGGTGGGTCAGCTGCTCGAAGTGCAGGATGTCCGCGCCGTGCTCGACCGCGTCGTTCACATCACCGCGCACCAGCAGCCGGGCTCCGGAATACAGCGCGTAGATCACGGCAATCAGCGGCAGCTCGGTCCACCAGCGCAGTCTGCCCCGGTAGGCGGCAGCTCGCGGCGCGGTGGCGGTGATCGTCATGCGGGCGTCTCTCCAGGTTCTCCGAAGGCCGCGGGCGGCTGTCATGGACTCGTGGCGTACCCTCTACCGTACGACGTACGTTAGACCGTACGCACACCGCCCCGGTCAAAAGGTCGAAACTCGAGTTTCCACTGGTGTTCAGCGCTCGTACGGTGTTCAACCTTCCGTGGCGGGGTATGCAGGGCGAAGGACGCCTGGCCTACTGCCCCGGGTTGCCCCTCCCATGTCGCGGCCGGGCACCGAAGCACAGCATTCCAGCCGAACAGCAGGACAGCAGCGAAGGACGAGAACAAGAGAATCCGATGTCCCTCTCCCAGCCGGTCAGCCCCCCACGGCGCCGCGCCCCGCGCAATTCGCTCAACCCCGACCGTATCCTCGATGCCGCCATCACCCTGCTCGACCGCGACGGCGCCGAGGCCTTCACCATGCGCGGCCTCGCCCAGCAGCTCGGTGTCGGCACGATGGCCGTCTACTCGCACTTCCGGGGCAAGGACGAGATCAGCGACGCCGTCGCCCAGCGGCTGCTGGACACGATAGAGCTTCCGCCGGGCGGTTCGGACGATCCGCGAAGTGAATTGCGCGAGGTGTGCCTCGGGGTGTATCGGCTGTTCTCCGACCATCCCTCGGCGCTCCAGCTGCTGGCGGGCCGCCCGCTGCGCGGCGACGACGCGGTCGCACTGATCGACCGGATGCTGGGCCTGCTGCGGCGGGCCGGGCTCGGCCGCGCGGACGCCGCGCACGCGCACGTCGCGCTGATGCAGTACACCGAGGGCTCCGCCCTGTGGAACACCCGGCGGGCCCGGGCGCTGTGCGACGAGGGCGTCAGGGAGCGGGTACGGGCCAGGATCGCCGCGCTGCCGCCCGACACGTACCCGGCGCTGGTCTCACTCGCGCCGGAGCTGCTGTGCGCCCAGAGCGAGGGCACGCGGCAGTTCGAGTTCGGCCTCGACGGCCTGCTGCGGGGGCTGCTCGGCGGTCCGCCGCAGGTCTGAGCGATGATGGGAGCCTCCCGCCCCCTCACGAGAGGCCGCCCTGCATGGCTGCGCGCATCCTTCTGGTCAGGCACGGCCAGACGGAATGGTCCCTGTCCGGCCGCCACACCGGCCGCACCGACATCCCGCTGACCGACGAGGGCCGCAGGACCGCCCGGGTGCTCGGCGGCCGGCTCGCGGGCGCCCCCTGGAACGGCCTGCGCGATGTCGAGGTCCGCACCAGCCCGCTGCGGCGGGCGGCCGACACCTGCCAGGAGGCGGGTTTCCCCGGCGCCAAGGAGTGGGACGCGCTGCTCGAATGGGACTACGGCGACTACGAGGGCCGGACCCCCGCGGAACTCCAGGCGCTGCGGCCCGGCTGGCACATCTGGCGCGACGGCGTGCCCAACGGCGAGGCGCCCGACGACGTGGCGGTACGCGCCGACGACGTGATCGGCTGGGCCCGGTCGGCGCAGCGCGACGTGCTGGTCTTCGCGCACGGCCATGTGCTGCGCATGCTCGGCGCCCGCTGGCTGGGCCTGCCGCCGGCCTTCGGCGCGGCCCTGCGCCTGGACCCGGCGTCACTGTCGATACTGGGCTGGGCCTACGGTGAGCCCGCGATCGAGCGCTGGAACGACACCGGGCACCTCGGCTGAGGCCGCGCCAGGGCGGCCTCGCGGCCGGGCGCCAGGGCAGGACGCCGGCACCGGCGGGACCACGCGACCGGGTAGCGTTCGGGGGGCGGCGGGAGCCGCGGACCGACGGTACGTAATCGATGGAGGCTTTCACCATGGCAACCACCCGCACCGCGACCACCCAGTGGAAGGGCGCGCTGATCGGCGGCGCCGGCACCGTCTCGCTCGACACCTCGGGTGTCGGCACCTACGAGGTCTCCTGGCCCTCGCGCGCCGAGGCCGCCAACGGCAAGACCAGCCCCGAGGAGCTGATCGCGGCGGCTCACTCCTCGTGCTACTCGATGGCGCTCTCGCACGGCCTGGCAGGCGCCGGCACCCCGCCGGAGACCGTGCAGACCGTGGCGAACGTCACCTTCCAGCCCGGCGAGGGCATCACCGGCATCACCCTGTCGGTGAAGGCCCGGGTGCCCGGCCTGTCCGCCGAGGACTTCGAGGCGGCGGCGCAGGACGCGAAGGCGAACTGCCCGGTCAGCAAGGCGCTCGCGGGCGTGAACATCACCCTTGAGGCCGAACTGCTCAGCTGAGCCCGGGCCGTTGGGGTCAGCGGCGGGTGACGCGTACCGACCAGTCGCCCGCCGCGTCGCGGCCCAGCACCGTGAAGGTCACCCCCGCCGCGCTGTCGGTGTAGGACTGGCCGGCGGTGAAGGGCGCGTCGTTGAGCGAGTTGAAGGCGCCGCTGCTGAAGTCGCAGGCGGAGCTGGCCGGGTGGCCGTCCACCACGGTGACCGGGCCCTGGCCCGAGTCGATGTCGGTACGCACCCGGTAGGCGAGTACGCCCTGCCGGCAGGCCTCGTGGTCGGCGCGGACGGCGGCCCGCGCCTCGATGACGAAGACCCGCGTGGGCCCGTAGGGGATGATCACCGCCTTGCGTCCGCCGGGCGTCTCGACGGGGCTGAGCCGGTAGGTGGCGGTGCCGCGCGAGGTGAGGCAGGCGATCTGGCGGTCGGCCAGCCAGCTGAGCCGCCATTTGTGCCAGGCGAACAGGTCGCCCTGCAGGCCCCAGTCGAGCGACATGGTGTCCCACTGCCCGGCGAGGGTGTCGGTGCGCTGGAAGTTGTCGGCCGCGTAGAGGTCGGGCAGCCCGAAGTCGTGGCCGTTCTCGTGGCTGAGGACCCGTGAACCCGACTGGTCGTGGCCGTAGATGAGCGACACCTTGTTGAGGTGGGCACCCTCGTCGGTGGTGGCGGCGGACGCGCCGGTCCAGGTGACGGACAGCACCGCCTCGTCGGCCGGCGGCCCCGCGTTGGGCGTGACCAGGATGTTGACCAGGTCGTAGCCGCTGAAGTCTGTGCGCGGGTCCGCGGCCTTGAGCAGGTCGCGCATCATCGCCGCGTGCGCGTCCCAGCCGTAGCCGCGGCCTATCCCGTACGCGGTGAACGGCCGCGGCATGCGTATGTAGCGCAGCACCGGGGTGGACTCGTAGTCGAGCTTTCCGTACGACGCGGCGGCGTACCACTTCTTGACCGCGGGGAAGAACTCGGCGTAGCGCTCGCGGGCGCTGTAGGGCGCGGGCGCGTCGGGGAAGTCGATCAGCAGGGTCAGGGCGTGGACCGTGCCGGTGGACGGGGCGAATTCGGCGTCGGGACCGCGGAGCTTGGTGTCGGGGAAGCCCTCGGACATGGCCACGCCCGATACGGCCCGCAGGGCGCAGGGCCGCGCGGCGGGCGGGGACGCGGGCATGGCCCGCTGCCCGGCGCCGGCGGACACCGAACTGCCCACGGCGAGCAGCCCGGCCGCCGCCAGCGCCGCCGTCCGCGCGCCCCGGGCGGCGAACCGCCGGGCTCTGCCGGGCCGCGCGCTACCCGGGGCGGCCGGCATCCTCACCGCCCGGCAGGCTCTCGGTGACCTTGACCGCCCAGTCGCCGTCGGGCTCGTGGCCGGTGACGGTGACCCGGGTGGTGCCGTCGGGCAGGGCGTAGGACTCCCCGACACCGAGCGGGGCGTCGGCCAGCGGCGGGTAGACGGAGGTGGCCGCGCAGGCGGAGTGGCCCGGGTGCCCGTCGACGACGTCGATCGGCCCGGCGCCGGATTCGCGGTCGGAGCGCACCCGGTAGAGCAGGACGCCCTGCCGGCAGGCGGTCCGGTCGTTGCCCGCGGCGGTGCGGGCCTCGATGGCGAGCGCGGTGTCGGCCCCGGTACGGACGACCAGCAGCTTGAGGCCGCCGCGGGTCTCGTCCGGGCTGAGGTCGTGGTAGGTCGTGCCGGTGCCGGTGACGCAGCCGACCTGGCCCGGTGCCAGCCAGCCGAGCTTCCACTTGTGCCAGGCGAAGGGTTCGGGGGCCAGGCCGAACTGGCTGCCCATCAGGTCCCAGTCGCCGACATGGGTGTCCCAGTCGGCGTTGGAGCTGGCCGGCGGCCGGTAGTAGAGGTCGGGCAGGTCGAAGACATGGCCGGTCTCGTGGGCCAGCACATTGCGGTCCGGCGGGTGCTGTTCGAAGACGGTCACCAGGCGGGCCAGCGGATTGCCGTCGAGGGTGACCGGCGCGGCGAGGTTGACGACCTTGGTGGCGTCGGAGTCCACGCCGGGCGCGCCGGGGTCGGCGACGAGATAGACCACGTCGTAGCCGCTGAAGTCGACCACCGGGTCGGCCGTCGTCAGCGCGTCGCGCAGATACGCGGTACGGTCCGCGGCCCGCCAGTCGCGGCTGATGGCGTACGCGGTCGCCGAGTGCGGCATCGGCAGCCAGCGGTCCACGGTGTGCAGGTGCAGCCGGAACTGCCCGTACGACGCCTGGTCGTAGAAGTCGCCGGTGGCCGGGAAGTGGTCGGCGGCCACCTCCCGCGGGGTCAGGGCGGGCGGGGAGTCGGGGAAGGACAGGAAGACCATCAGCGCCTTCACGTCGCCCCGGGCCTTCGCGTAGCCGCCGGGGGCGCTGTCGACGCCCTCGGAGTGGTGCAGGGACGTACGCGGCAGCAGGCACGCGGCGGACGCGGGCGCGGCCTGCGCGGAGGGTCCGGTGGCCAGCGTCCAGGCGACGAGCGCGCCGAACACGCAGACCGCCGCGGCGGCGGACCGCGCCCCGCGCGGGCGCCCGGGCACGCCGGTGGCGCCCCGCGCGCGCCGAGCGCCGCCGGCGCCCCGCGTATCGCCTGCCGAGATGCCTGACCGCCGCACTTGGACCTCCGGGAAGGGGTTCGCGAACCCGTTCGGGACACCTCGATCACCTTGCTACGGATTGCGGTGGTATGCGGGGTTCGGCTGCGCCGCCCGGGTGGTGCGCGGGTCGCCCGGCGCGGCGAACATCTGCGCGGCCAGCGGCATTACGTTCCGTAACAGCGCAGGTGAAGCGATCAGGAGTGCCGCCCAATCGCGCAGAAACGGTCGGCCCGCGGGTTCGCATGCCGAGAATCACCACCGCAACGCTGGATCGGCTGCTCCGCCAGCCCATATGATCGCGAACGAGACGAGCGCAACACGGGGAGCAGGCCATGGGCGGACCCGCGGGCGGCCCCGGCGTCGACCCCGACAGCACAGCACAGGTCATCACACAGAGTCACAGCTCTGCCCCGCGCCCGCGCGGTACGGCGGCCCGCGACGAAGCCGAGCTGCGCGACTACCGGGCCGCCTTCGCGGTGGCCAGGTCGGCGATGGCGCTGGTGTCCCCCGAGGGCGACGTGCTGGCCGCGAACGCGGCGCTGGCCACCCTGCTGGGCGCCGCCCCCGAACGCCTCGCCGCGGTCGGCGCGGGCGCGCTGCTCGGCCTGGCCGGCGACCCGCACGCCGGTGCCGCCTTCCACGACGTGCTCACCGGGCGCCGCGACCGGCTGCGCTGCACCCGGCGGATCCCCCGGCAGGACGGCGCGGCGCTGCTGGCCGAGGTCACCCTGTCCCGGACCGGCGCGGGACCGCTGCTGCTGACCGTCGAGGACATCGGCGAACGCGAGGCGCTGCGCGAGCAGTTGCGGCATCTGCGGATGCACGACCCGGTCACCAGGCTGCCCAACAGGGCGCTGTTCTTCGAGCGCCTCACCGACGCGTGCGACAGCGCGCCGGGCCGCGGCACCGGCCGGATCGGGCTGTGCTATCTCGACCTCGACGGCTTCAAGGCCGTCAACGACACGCTCGGCCACCGGGTCGGCGACGAGCTCCTCGCCGCCGTCGCCCGCCGGCTGCTGACCTGCGCGGAGCCCGGCGGGCACCTGGTCGCCCGGCTCGGCGGCGACGAATTCGCGCTGCTGGTACGGGACTCCACCGGCACCGGGCAGGCCACTGCGCTGGCCGAGTCGGTGCTGACCGCGCTCCAGCCGCCCTTCGACATCGCCGGGCAGCGGCTCGCGGTCTCCGCCAGCATCGGGGTGGTCGAGCGGGAGGCGCCGGGCAGTTCGGCGACCGGCCTGATGCAGGCCGCAGACACCACGCTGTATTGGGCCAAGGCCGACGGGAAGGCCCGCTGGACGCTCTTCGACCCCGAGCGCAACGAGCACCGGATGACCCGGCAGGCGCTGTCCCGGACGCTGCGGCAGGCCGTGGAGCGCGGCGAGTTCGTGCTCGACTACCAGCCGCTGGTCGCCCTGGACACCGGTGAGCTGCGCGGGGTGGAGGCGCTGGTCCGCTGGGAGCACCCGCACTTCGGGCGGCTGGCCCCCAACCGCTTCATCGGCCTGGCCGAGGAGGACGGCTCGATCGTGCAGCTGGGCCGCTGGGTGCTCGCGCAGTCCTGCCGGCAGGCCCGCGCCTGGCAGGTCGCGCATCCGCAGGCGCCGCCCGTGGTCAGCGTCAATGTCGCGGTCCGCCAGATGTGGGACTCCGACCTGGTCGCGGACGTCGCGGAGATCCTGGCGGAGACGGGGCTGCCGCCGCGGCTGCTGCAACTCGAACTCACCGAATCAGCGGTGATGGGCTCGGCCGGCCGGCCGCTCCAGGCTCTGCACGCGCTGCACGAGATGGGCGTACGGATCGTTATCGACGACTTCGGCACGGGGTATTCGAATCTGGCGTACATGAGCCGGCTGCCGGTCTCGGCGCTGAAGCTCGACGGCTCCTTCGTCCAGGGCTTCCGCTCGGCGGAACACCCCAACCCGGCCGACGAGACGATCGTCGAGGCCCTGGTCGACCTCGCCCACCGGCTGGGCCTGACGGTCACGGCGGAGTGCGTCGAGAACGCGGAGCAGGCGGAGCGCCTGCGGAGGATCGGCTGCGACACGGGGCAGGGCTGGCACTACTCACGTCCCGTGGGGCCCGACGCCATCTCCCGCCTGCTGGGGTGACCCCGGGCCTGCTGCCCGGCCTGCCCCGGGACGCCGTCCCCGGATCTTCCCCCGGTGGAGGGGAAGCGCGCGGCACGCCGCGGCGGCGGGAGAGGAGCAAGGCCACAGCACGCGGCAGTCCCGCAGGGAGCCCGGCCACGACGGGCCGTCGTGGAAGAACAGGCCGGGAGCACTTCCGTGCGAACCCCCGGAGGGACCCGCGTCCTCGGGGGGAGAGAGGACGCGGGTCCCGGGGTGAGGGGGGTCAGTGTGGGGTGACCCCGGTGGGAATCAGCAGGCGCCGAGGTCCTGCCAGACGCCCCATTCCCCGGTCGTACCGGGCTCCTCGTTCGTGGTCCACCACTTGGCGTTCCACTTGTGGCCCTTCCAGGAGACCTGGTTGCCGCCGACGTAGACCGCGGAGGCGGACCAGGACGGCAGGGTGCAGGTGCCGCCCGGCGGGGTGGTGGGCGGAGTGGTCGGAGGAGTGGTCGGCGGCGTCGTCGGCGGGGTGGTCGGCGGCGTCGTGGGC
>NZ_JAJSYW010000155.1:0-4478 GCF_036815005.1 Streptomyces sp. IBSBF 2435
GGGGGGGGGGGGGGGGGGGCCCCGCCCCCCCCCGCCCCCCCCCCCCCCCGGCGGCCCGCCGCCGCCCCCGCCTGTGCCGCGTACGGCCGGATCCGGTCCGGCCTGCCCGGGCGTTCGTGCACCCCCGAGATACCTCGGCCCCGAGATGTCACCGCAGTGGTGAGAATGGACGAATTGTGAGCGCGAAGCGGCCCAGGACGCTGAAGACCGTGACCGGCGCCGGCGGCACGTCGGAGACCTACGACCTCGCGATCGACCCCACCCGGTCCACACTGAGCACCGCGGTGCGGGTGGCGAAGCTCGCCGAGGCCGCGAGGATCGACGCGCTGTTCACCGCCGACCTGCTCAGCTTCGGCGCCCAGGGCGCGATCGGGTCGCAGGAGCCGCTGGTCTTCGTCTCGGCGCTGAGCCAGGTGACCTCGCGGATCGGCCTGATCGCCACGGTCTCGACCACCTTCCACCACCCGTACAACCTCGCCCGGCTGTTCGGCACCCTCGACCACGTCAGCAACGGGCGGGCCGCCTGGAATCTGGTGACCTCCTCCCTCGGCGAGGAGAATTTCGGCCCCGGCGGCCTGCCCAGCCCCGAGGACCGCTACGCGCGGGCCGCCGAGACACTGGAGGTGGTGAACGCGCTGTGGGACAGCTGGGAGCCCGGTGCGCTGACCGTCGGCGCGGACGGCCGGGTGGTACTGCGCCCGGAGCGGGTGCACCCCATCAACCACTCCGGCCGGTTCTTCGATGTGGCAGGCCCGCTGAACATCCCGCCGCTGCCGCAGCGGCGCCCGGTGCAGATCCAGGCGGGCCAGTCCGAGGCGGGCATCGCGCTGGGCGGGCGCTACGCCGAGATGGTCTTCACCTCGCTCCCCGACCTGGACACCGCGCTGGACTTCACCCGGAAGGTCCGCGGCCAGGCCGAGCGGCTCGGCCGGGCCGGCGGGCTGCCGCTGATCCTCAGCTCCTTCCACGCCACCTACGGCGCCACCGAGGAGGAGGCCCGGCGGCTGGTGCGCGAGAAGCGCGAGTCGACCGACTTCGAGCGCGGACGGGCCCTGGTGGCCGACATGCTCGGCGGCGGGGTGGACCTGTCGGACCTCCCGCTCGACGCGACGCTGCCGGAGAGCCTGCTGCCCGACATCACCTCGGTGAACCGCCGCCGGGGCCGGGTCGACATCTTCACCGGCTACGCGCGCCAGGGCTACACGCTGCGGGAGCTGGTCATCGCGGCCCAGGACACCGGCCACTGGGCCGCCGCGGGGACGCCCGAGCAGCTCGCTGACGCGATCGAGGAGCGCTTCAACGCCGGTGTCCTGGACGCGATCCTGCTCGGCAGCCTCGCGGACCCGCGGCAGCACGACTTCGTCGTCAACGGCCTGCTGCACGAGCTGCGCAGGCGCAAGCTCGTCACCGAGGACTACACCGGCCCCACCCTGCGCGAGAACCTCGGGCTCGAACTGCCGCCCCGCACCGGAGCGCCGGTACGCGACGGGCAGGGAGCGACGACGGCGTGAGGCTGTGCCGGTACGGTCACGGCCGGGGCGGCCGTGCGGCGCCGGGCAGCCGGGCGCGCAGCGCGGCGGCACCGGACTCGGCGAGCCGGTCGGTGAGGGTGCGCAGGCCGGGGTGCACGACCCGCAGCACCTCGATGTCGGCGTGCCAGCGCGCGCCGGACATCCAGCGCTCCCTGATGCGGGCGATCTCGGGGTTGAGCGCGGCGGCCTCCTGCTGCGTGAGCTGCTCGCAGCGCACAGGGATGCCCGTCGCCTCCGTGATCGCGCGACCGCCTCGGCCGGGGTCGGGGCGTCCCCGGCCAGCTCCAGCGTCCTTCCGGCGAACCGCTCCGGCCGGTCGAAGGCCAGCGCGGTGAATACCGCGATGTCCTCCAGCGCGATGATCGGGAGCGGCCCGTCCGGCGGGAAAATGTGCCGGTGCACACCGTCGGCGATGCCGTCCAGGCCCATCGCGGCCGAGGCGGGGCGGGTTCGGCACCGGGAGCCGGTGCGCGGGCCGGTTACGCACCGGCCGCCGGCCCGGGTCGGTCTGCGGGCGCAGACCCGGTGCGCGGGCCGGTTTCCAACCGGGCGCCGGACCGCGGACCGGGTTCCGTACCCGCCGCCGGCTCAGCCCGGGGACCGCGGGTGCCAGGTGCGGTGCTTCGGGAGGGGTTTGGCGTAGCCGCCGGACCGGCTGGTCGTCAGGCCGAGCGCCACCAGTGACTCCGCGAGCCGGACGGCGGCGCCGACCCCGTCGACCACCGGAAGCCCCAGGGCGGCCGAGACGCCGCGCTCCAGACCCGTCATCCCGGCGCAGCCCAGCACCAGGACCTCGGCGCCGGCCGCCATGGCCCGGCGTCCCGCGGCGACGAAAGCGCCCGTCACCAGGTCGGAGTCCTCGTCCAGGTCCAGGACGGCCAGCCCGGTGCCGACCACGGCGGCGCAGTTCTGGCCGACGCCCGCGGTGTGCAGGCTGTCCTGGATCTGCCCGGCGGTGCGGTCCAGCGTGGTGACGACGCCGTATCTGCGGCCGAGCAGACAGGCCAGGTGGGCGGCGGCCTCGGTGATGTCGACCACCGGTACGTCGAGCAGTTCGCGGGCGCCCTCGCGCCCGTGCTCGCCGAACCCGGCCATCACCACCGCGTCCACCGGACCCTCCAGCCGCCGCAGCAGGTCGAGCACGGCCGCGGCCGACAGGTAGCTGTCCAGCCAGCCCTCGGCCGACGCGGGCCCCCAGTCGGGGGTGTGGCCGGTGATCAGGGTGCCGGGACCGGCGGCGGTCCTGGCACCCCGCACGATCCGCTCGGTCATCGCCGTCGTGGTGTTGCAGTTGGTCACCGCGATCCGCACGGCCGCGGCCTCAGTTCGGCCCCGCCGCCGCCGACGAAGGGACCGACGGCTCCGGCGCCGCCCGCTCGGCCGTCCGGCCGCGGTTCAGTGCCAGGTAGAGCAGCGCGGCGCTCGCCGTGCCGATGAACCAGGAGTACGGGGCGGTCTGCGAGAACGTGTGCACCAGGGCGATGACGGCGCTGGCCGCCGCCGTCGGCACGAAGGCGCCGACAGCACGGAGGTTGACGCCCCTGCGGTAGTGGTACGGGCCGTCGGGACCCGCGTCGAAGAGCGCGGGGACGTCGATCCGGCCGCCCTTGACCAGGTAGTAGTCGACCATGATGATCCCGAACAGCGGTCCCAGGAAGGCGCCGAGACCGCCGAGGAAGTAGTTGACGACGTCGGGGTTGGAGTAGAGGTTCCACGGCGTCACCAGCAGCGCGGCGACCGTGCTGATCAGGCCGCCGACCCGGAAGCTGATCCGCTGCGGCCACACGTTGGCCACGTCGTAGGCGGGCGAGACGAAGTTGGCCACGATGTTCACGCCCATGGTGGCGATGGCGAAGGTCAGGGCGCCGATCACCAGGACCGCGGTGTTGCCCACCTTGGCGATGAGCAGCGCGGGATCGGTGATCGCCGACCCGTAGACCTTGATGCTGCCGGCGGTGACGATCACCGAAAGCAGCGCGAAGGCCGAGGAGTTGATCGGCAGCCCCCAGAAATTGCCCCGGCGTACGGTGCGTTCGTCCGGTGCGAAGCGCGCGAAGTCGCAGAAGTTCAGCATCAGGGTGCCGTAGGTGGCCAGGATCAGGCCGATCGCGCCGAACCACTGGCGGACCTGCTCCGCGGTGGACACCGGGTGCGGGGTGCGGGTGAGCGGGATGCTCCAGTGGGCCTTGGCCAGGATCCACACCGCGAGCGCGATCATCACCACCCAGATCGCCGGACCGCAGAAGTCCTGGAAGCGGCGCACCGACTCCATGCCCCGGCTGATGATCAGCGCCTGCACCACCCACAGGGTCAGGAACGACGCCCAGCCGAGCGCGTCCAGGCCCAGAAAGCTGTGGTGCGTCCAACTCGCCAGCCCGGGGCGGGCGGTGAGCAGCAGCACATCAATGGCGACGGAGGCCAGATAGGTCTGGATGCCGTACCACATGATGGCGATCACGGCCCGGATCAGCGCCGGGATGTTCGCGCCCCAGACGCCGAAGCTGATCCGCGCCACGACCGGGAACGGCACACCGGTGCGCTGGCCGATCCGGCCCATCAGGTTCATGCCGACGAAGATGATGGCGAAGCCGACGAGCAGCGACGAGAAGATCTGCCACGCGCTGAGGCCGAGCACCAGCAGGCCCGCGGCGAAGGTGTAGTTGCCGAGGTTGTGGACGTCGGACATCCACATGGCGAACAGGTCGAAGGAGCGCCAGTTGCGGGTGGTGGAGGGGGCGAGGTCTTCGTTGGTCAGCCGGGGATCGGGCGAGGCGGGCAGGCCGGTGCCGGGCGGGTCGGTGAGGTCGGTGACGGACACGAGTACCTCCGCGGTGTGGGCGGGGACGGGGAGGATGAGCGGCCGGCACCGTTTTTGTTTAACAAAAAACTTCCCCCAATTTTGGCCCCGCGGGGGTGGGCGGGGGGCGCCACCCCCCCCCCCCCCCC
>NZ_JAJSYW010000155.1:4488-17282 GCF_036815005.1 Streptomyces sp. IBSBF 2435
GGAGGGGTTGTTTGGGGGGCGGGCTGTTTTTTGGTATACCAAAACCGTGCCGCCATGATGGCCCGCGCGGCGGTGGCCGGGGTGTCGTGCACGCAACAACCGTGTTACGCGTCCGGGCGGCGCGGCGCCCGGCCCGCCGCGTCCGTACGGCCCGCCGCTCGCCACGGATAGGCTGGCCGGACGCCCGGGCGGGCGCCGACCAGGGAGTGTGCGGATGGGGGCGGGGCAACCCGGGGGTGCGCTGGGCGCGGCGCGCGAACGTGTGCTCGCCGCCCTGCGCCGCGCCATCGTGGCCGGTGAACTGCGGCCCGGCGACCGGCTGGTGGAGCGGGACCTCGCCGAGCGCTTCGCCGTCTCCCGGGTGCCGGTCCGCGAGGCGATCAGGGCGCTGGTCGCCGAGGGCTTCGTGGTGGCCGAGTCACCGCGCCGGCTGGCGGTACGCCGGCTGACCCGCGTCGACGTCGAGGAGCTGTTCGAGCTGCGCGAGGCCCTGGAGGTCTACGCGGCGGGACTCGCCGCGGAGCGGGCCGGCCCCGCCGACCTCGCCGAACTCCGCGACATCCTGGACCGGGCGGCCCGGGCCACCGCCGAGCTGGACGCCGAGAAGATCACCGGGCTGAACACCCACTTCCACGACCGCGTCCTGGCGATGGCGGGCAACTCCCTGCTGACCGCGGCCCTGGAGCCGGTCGAGGGCCGGCTGCGCTGGCTGACCCGGCAGAACGACGCCTGGCCCCAACTGCTGGCGGAGCACCGCGGGCTGGCCGACGCCGTCGCCGCCCGGGACCCGGAGAAGGCCCGCGCACTCGCCCTGGCCCACGTGCGCGCCAACCGCCTCATCACGCTGCGGGTCCTCTTCGGCGACGCGGCCCCCTGACCGCCGGACTCCCCCGCCGTCAGACCCGATGCGCCCCGGCCGGGATGTCGGCGGGGACAACCGCCACAGGCGTGCCGGGCTGCGCGGACCCCGGTGCGGGGCGGCGGGACCAGCGGGTGGCGATGAACGCGCACACCGCCAGCTGCATCTGGTGGAAGAGCATCAGCGGCAGGATCGCCAGCCCGGCCCGCGGCCCGAAGAGGGCGGCGGCCATGGGCAGTCCGGTCGCGAGGCTCTTCTTCGACCCGCAGAAGACGATCGCGATCCGGTCCTCGTCGCCGAATCCGAGCCGGCGCGCGGCGAGCGAGGTCACGCCGAGGGCCAGCGCCAGGATGACGGCCTCGACCAGCAGCAGCGCGGCCAGGCGTACCGCGGTGACCTGGTGCCAGATGCCCTCCGCCATGCCCTTGCTGAAAGCGGTGTAGACGACCAGCAGGATGGACACCCGGTCCAGCCGGCCCAGCGAGTGCTTGTGCCGGCCGATGAAGCCGCCGGTCCAGCGGCGCAGCGCCTGGCCGGCGAGGAAGGGCGCGACCAGCTGGGTGCCCAGTGCCAGCAGCCCGTCCGCCGAGAAGCGCACGGTCGAGCCGATCAGCCAGGCCGCGAGCAGCGGGGTCAGCAGCATGCCCAGCAGGCTGGAGTACGTGCCCGCGCAGATGGCCGCCGCGACATTGCCGCGGGCGGTGGAGGTGAACGCGATCGACGACTGGACGGTCGAGGGGACCACGCACAGGAACAGCAGCCCCGTGTAGAGCTGCGGGGTGAGCAAGGAGGGCGCGACCGCGCCCGCGGCCAGGCCGAGGACGGGGAAGAGGACGAAGGTGCTGGCGACGACCACCGTGTGCAGCCGCCACCCGCGCAGCCCGTCGAGCGCCTCGCGGGCCGACAGCCGGCTGCCGTAGAGGAAGAACAGCAGGCCGATGGCGATGTCGGCGGTGTGGCCGACGGCCACGGCGGCGCCGCCCGTCGCGGGCAGCAGCGCCGCCAGCGCGACCGTCCCGACGAGCGCCGCCACGTAGGGGTCCACCGCCGTGCCGAACCGGCGCGGGCCGCCGCTCACCAGGGGCGGCGGGTTCGGCGCGGGGCGGCGGGGCGTCCGGCCCGTGGCCGGGCCGGACGCCTTCCGTTCGCCCGTGGACGCCATGGACGCGTCGTCCGGCCGCTGCCTGGCACGAGGCCCCAGCCGCCCGTACGACCGGCGCGCTACGGACACCTCAGTCGTCTCCTTCCGATGTGGTGGGCCCCGCCGGGTCCCCTGGAGGCGGGGACCCGGGCGACTCCCGGGTGACGTCGACGTCGCCGCCGTCCCCGTCGTGGTCGCTGCCGGCCGTTCCCTTGCTGTGGACCAGGGTGTTGAGGGTCCGGTCGACCTCCAGCCAGGAGTCGGCGTTGGAGTTGTCGATGATCAGCAGCCCGTGGTTCGAGCCGTGCGACGGCGGCGGCGGATCCTCTTCGTCCTGGTTGTCGCAGCCGCAGCATGGTGTCGCCGCGGCCGCGGACTGCCAGGAGCCGCAGCCGGCCAGCACGCCCGCGGCCATCACCGCGGCGACGCCCGCCCGGCGGGCGGCGGTGAGCCGGCCGTCCGCGGCGGATGCCCGCGGCCGGCTGTGTCTGCCCATGGCGCCGAGTTCCCGGGGTCAGACGGAGACGGGCTGCCGTTCGGGCGACGGCGAGGTGTGCGGCAGGACGGCACGCTCGTGGTGCCGGCTGATGTTGCGCTCCAGCAGCTGCGTGGCGCCCGCCACGCCGACCGCGCCCGCGCCGCGGCCGACCGGCAGCCGGCCGTCGGCGTCCTTCAGCTCCAGCAGCGCGTCCTCGATCGCGCTGTGCGCGGCGAAGAGGCACGGCGTGCTGTAGATGGCCACGTCCACGCCGAGGCCGGTCAGCTCGGAAAGCGACAGCCGCGGCGACTTGCCGCCGGCGATCTGGTTGAACAGCAGCGGCTTGTCCCCGATGACCTCGCGGATGCGGTGGACCCACTCCACGCTGCGCACCCCGTCCACCAGCACGACGTCCGCGTCGGTGGCGGCCAGCGCGGCGGCGCGGCGCAGGATGTCCTCGTCCTCCGTGGCGTCGGTCCGCGCCACGACCACCATGTCGCGCCGGCTGGCCAGCACCATCTCCAGCTTCTCCAGGTACTCCTCCAGCGGCAGCGTGAGCTTGCCGTCCGCGTGGCCGCAGCGCCGCGGGCGCTTCTGGTCCTCCAGGATCACGCCCGAGGCACCGGCCCGCTCCAGCCGCTGCACCACGTGGCAGGCGACCTCCGGGTCGACGTAGCCGTCGTCGATGTCGACCAGGAGGTGGTGGGTGGGGAACGCCGTCCGCAGCCGCTCGGCGAACGCGACCATGTCGGGCCAGGCGATGAAGCCGATGTCGGGCAGGCCGTAGTAGGAGGCGGCGAAGCCGAATCCGGAGACGAAGAAGCCGTTGTAGTGAGGGGCGGCGAGCGAGGCCGAATACATGTCATAGACCCCGATGAGGGGCGTGGTTTCCGAGGTCTTGATCTCGTTCCGCAGGGCGGTGCCGTACTGCACGTGCTCTCCCTTATTGGGCATGCGCAAAGCATGGTTGGGCGACATAGGCAGAACCTTTGCCGAGCTTTGCCGAACTTTGGTGATACGCCACCCCGCGTATGACCTTCTCGACCTCATCGGGCTATTTCACCGACAAAATGCCGACCGCATGGGATGACCGTCATTCCGGGGGCCGGCGGTCCGCCGGGTCAGCGGTGGGCCGGCCCGGGCAGGGGGCGGCCGGCCAGGGACTGGAGCAGGGTGTAGGCGGCGTGGACCACCGAGCTGGTGCGGTCGTGGCGGGTGGCGCACACGGCGACGGCGGTGCAGGTTGCGGGGTGGAAGCCGAGGAAGCACTGCAGGCCGAAGGTGGCGCCGGCGTGGAAGAGCACCGGGCCGCCGCTCGCCGGGTGCTGGAACCAGGTCAGGGTGTGCGTCTCGCGGCGGCGCCCGAACCCCCCCTTGCGCAACTGCGGGACTTGGACGTCGCGCAGCGCCCCGGCCAGCGGTCCGCCGGCCGGCCGCAGATGCGCCTCGGCATAGCTGAGCATGTCGTCCGGGGTGGACAGGACGCCGCCGGCCGGGGTGAACGCGGCCATGTCCGTGAACGGGAAGGGCGTACGTCCGTCGCCGTGGTGGCCGGTCGCGATGGCGCGGTCCTGGCGGGACCTCGCGGCGTACGCGCCGGCGGTGGTCGCGGTCAGGGCCAGGGGCCGCAGCACCCGCCGGGTGAGCAGGTCGGGGAAGGGGGTGCCCGCCGTGTGCGCCAGCGCCGAACCCAGCAGCGCCAGGCCGAAGTTGGAGTAGTGCCAGCGGGTGCCCGGGGCGTGCCGGGGGCGGACGTGGGCGTAGGCGGACAGCAGCCGGTCGCGGCTGTAGCCCGCGTAGCCGTTGGTGTACGGGTGGAGGACGGCGCCTGCGAACAGGTCCCGCGGCACCCTCGGCAGGCCCGAGGTGTGCGTGGCCAGGTGGCGCAGGGTGATCCGGCAGGCGTCCCCGGACAGCGGCGGCAGCCCCGGCAGGTGGGCGGCCAGCGGGTCGTCCAGCCCGACGGCGCCGGCCCGGGCGAGGTCGGCGAGCAGCAGCACGGTGAAGGTCTTGGACAGCGAGCCGAGGCCGAAGCCCAGGTCCTCGCGCGGCACCGCCGGAGCCGCGGCCGTCCCGCCGGAGACGACCGTACGGTGCCCGCGGCGGCTCACGGCCACCACGACGTCGGGGGCGCGCACCCGAACCAGGGCCTCGTCCAGCAGCGGGGCGAGACCGCCGTCCTCGTACGGCACGGGGGCTGGCGCGGCCGGGATGTCGGCGGCCGGCCCGGCGCTCACGCGGCCACGTCCGAGGACAGCGCCCGCGAGGTGGCCATCGCCGAGGCGAACGCCGCCACCAGGGTGGGGTGGTGGACCACGTCGAAGACCTGGTCGCGGTCGCCCTGCGGCATCGCGCCCTGCACCGGCATCGCCCCGTCCGGCGCCTGTGCGGCGGCGTACAGCCCCCACATCGCGGCGTCGAGCGTGGGCCGGGGCAGGCAGGCGTCGACCACGAGCAGCTCGCCGAGCAGGTCCCAGTGCTCCAGCTCCGCCCAGTCCGCCATCCACGCGGGCAGGTAGAGGGAGAGGTAGTCGGCGATCTCCCGCGGGATGCGGTCGGGGGTGGCTCCCCAGTCGCTGAGGTGGAAGACGGTGTGGGTGATGTCGTAGGCGATGTGCAGCTGCACGGTCCACGGTTCCGGCCTGCGGCCGAGCCAGGTGGCCGCGAGCGCCTGGTCGCTGTCGCCGCTGGGCACCAGCCCGATCTTGCGCTCGGCATTGAGCAGGCCGAGCCGCCGGTTCGGCATCATCTCCAGCGCCCGCCAGCTCGCCGTGGTCCTGGCCAGGTCGATCCCGCTCTCCAGGCCGGGGTGCCGGTAGCCGAGTTCGTGCAGGCTGGCGTAGATCTCCAGCGGCACGGGCGACAGCGGTTCCTGCTGCTGGAGTCCGGCCAGCAGATTGCCGCCGTCGAGCAGGTCGCGCCAGGCGTAGTCCAGCAGCCGTACCGAGATGTCGTGCTGCCGCGAGCCGGCCACGCCCTCCCGGGACAGCACCCGCATGTTGATCGCCAACTCCCCGACGGGTTTGATCCGTTCGACGATGCCGCGGCCGGAGGCCAGGTCCTCGTCGGTGAGCCGGAAGTGCTCGCGGTTGGTGTCCAGCCAGGCCAGCGCCCGGTCGCCGACGCGGTGCAGGAGGGCGGGGGATGCGGCGGTCACGGTGTCGCCTCGCTTTCGGGCAGCGGGTGGTCGGTCGGTGCGGCGCCCTCGGGGAGCGCGGCACCGGGCGGCCGGCCGGCCCGCGCCCCGGGAGCGGGCGGGGCGGCGCGCGCCAGCGTCGCGGCGAAGGCGGCCACGAGCGTGGAGTGGTAGCAGGCGGTGAAGACCTCGCCCGGGGTGGCGCCGGGCGGCGGCGGGCCGCCGGCCTCGGGCACCGCGCCGTCCGCGGTGCGGTTCGCGGCGAAGCGGCGCCAGGCCGCGGGGTCGTAGGGAGCGCCGGGCAGGCACGCGGAGAGGGCCAGGAATTCGCCGACCAGGTCCCACAGCCGCTCCTCCGACCACGTCTCGGTCCAGGCCGGCAGCCACAGCCGCAGGTATTCCGCCTGGGGGCCCGGCAGTCGGCCCGGCGTACGGCCCCAGTCTGTGGTGTGGAAGACGTCGTGCGTGATCCCGTACGCGGCCTTGCGGTCCAGCGCCCACGGTTCGGGGCGCTGGCCGAGGCCGGTCGACGCGAGCACCGCGTCGAAGTCGGTGTGCGGCGGCAGTCCGATGCGGCGCTCGGCGTTGAGCACGTTGAGGGTGCGGGTGGGGTCCTCGCGCGGCACCCGCCAGCGGCGCAGCGAGGTGGTCGCCCCAATCAGCTCCTCGGCGCCGGGGTGGCGCAGGCCCGCCCGCGCGAACACCCCGTACAGCTCGACCGGGTAGGTGGCCACGGGCTCGCCGCGGACCAGCTCCACGAACAGCTCGCCGCCGCGGGTCTCCTTCCAGGCGAGGCCGAAGAGCTCGGCGGCGGCCTCGCGCACCGGCGCCAGCGGGTGCAGCGCCTGGATCACCTGCATCAACTCGGCCAGTTCGCCCAGCGGTTTGAGCGTGGTGTTCGGATCGGCGTCGGTGGCGACGTCCGCCGGCAGCCGGAAGGCCTGCCGCACGGACCCCAGCCAGCGCAGCGCCCCGCCGACGACGCCGTCGAGCAGCTCGGCGTCGGGGTGGGCGCGTCCGCCGGGCGGCGGCGCGGGACGGAGAGCCGTGCCCGCAGCCGCGGCCTCGGCGGTCGCGGAGGCGGCCGGACGCGCGGACGTCGTACCCGCCGGGACCCGGTCGCCCGGCGCGCCGGCGGCGCCCCGGTCCGCCGTGCCCGTGTGCTCGCCGCTCACCCGGGACCGCCGCCGGAGAAGCGCCGGGCGGCGGCGGTGTGCAGGGCCACTCGCGGGTCGCCGCCGCTCATCCGGCGGACGTAGCGCAGGCCCGCGCCGAGCCCGAGCGAGTCGGGGACGTCGGGGACGCGGACCAGCCAGCGGCCGACCCCGGCGGCCTGGAGCCAGTCGCGGCGGCGCACCGCCCGGACGAAGCCCCTGGCCAGGTCCTCGGTGCGGGCGGCGAGCCCGACAGCCAGCGCCGGGGCGAGGCCCGGCAGCGAGAGCGCGGCCAGTTGCGAGGCACGGTGGGCGAGCACCGGCCAGGGGTCGGTCCGCAGCCACGTGTCCCCGGGCCGGGCCTCGGCGGCCATGTCCGCGCCGCTGTGCGGCAGGAAGGTCCGCGACGCCTCGGCCAGGCCCCGGTAGCTCCACAGCGAGACGTCCGAGGCGCCGGGAGTGGGCGGGTAGGCGGCCAGCGCCTTGCGTACGGCCTCCCCGTCGGGGCCGCCGCGCGCCGCGTCGCCGCCGAGTGCGTACGGCGCCAGGACGTCGGCGCCCAGTACGCGGATGGCGGCCAGGGCCACCGTGTCGTCCTGTGCGAGAAGGGCCGACAGCGCAAAGGTGTCGCCCTCGCCGTCAAGGGCGAGGGCGACTCCGTTTGCGACATCGGCCACCGCAGCGCTCAGGGAAGAGTTCTCCTGCGCCTGCTCGGCCAATGTGTCCCCCAGTCCGTCAGCGCGTGGCCGTCTTCGGCGGGCGGGGGGTGGGGGGCGACACGAGCAGGAGGCCCGCGAGAAGCAGACCGCCGAAGCACTCACGTGTGTCGCGGTAGATGCCTTCCGGTTCTGCGGAATCCAGCAGTCCTTCGACCTCAGCGGCAAGGGTTGCCGTCTCGACCTGGGCTGATAGCTCCGAAGCCATGAGACCATCTCCTTCGCTTGGTGGACTTCCAGCATGACATCTGCCACATACCCTCGCAATCCGGACATCGTTGCTCAGCGGAAGAGCGCAGGTCAGCGGCGCCGGGGGCAATCCGGAGGCTCCGGGCGGGAGTCGGAACGGCGGCGGCGCCCCCGAGTTCGGGAACTGGGCAAGCGCCTGCTTCCGGACCGCCGCCCTGAGTAGCCTGGGGCCGCCCCGCGCGTCGCGGTGGCTGACCTGACGCCGGCGAAAGCAGGTACCGTGAAAATCGAGCGCACGACGATCGGCGGTGTGTTCATCGAGCACGCGTCGCCGGAAAGCGCCCCGGCCGCGCCTCCCGTCGTTTTCGTCCACGGCGGCGCCCACGGCAGCTGGGCCTGGGAGAACTACCTCGGCTATTTCGCCGCGGCCGGCCGGGACTGCTACGCCTTCAGCTGGTTCAACCACGAGGGATCAGCCGCGCTGCCCGACGACCGCTTCGCCGCCCGCTCCCTGGTCGACACGGTGGAGGAACTGGAGATCGTCACCGCCCACGTGGGGCAGGCGCCGGTTCTCATGACCCACAGCATGGGCGCGATCGTCGCGCAGAAGTACGCCGAAAGTCATCCCGTGGTCGCCCAGGTGCACCTCGCTCCGGCGGTCTGCGCGGAAGTCGGACTTGACGTCGAGTTCGACATCGATCCCGGCGCGCCGGTCGAGCGGCTTCCCTTCGAGGTGGCGTGGGGCCTTTATCTGGGCGGGTGTTCGAAAGAGGACGCCGGGCGTTATCACGCGCTGATGTCGAGGGAATCCGCCGCCGCGGTCAAGGAGGCGGTGACCGCGTCGGTGAGCGTGGACCGTACGCGTATCGGCGGACCGTCCCTGGTGGTCGCGGCGGAGCACGACGCGATAGTCCCCGCGGAGGCGGTACGCCGCAGTGCCGCCCACTTCGGCTCCGATTATCTGTTCCTTGCCGACCGCTCGCACAATGTGCTTCTCGAGCCGCGCTGGCGCGAGACCGCGGGCCGTGTCCGCTCCTGGCTCGACCACCGGGCCTGGTAGCGCCCGCCGCCCCCGGCGCGCCCCGGCGCGGAATTCCGCGGGCACCGGAGGGGCCGTGGCGACCGCCGGTGAAAGCACCACGCCGGTGATCCGTTGTCCGTAGGCTCGTCGCCGGGGCGGGCGCTGCCCGATGCGGCGCCGGGGTCATGCCCTGGGGCGCGACAGGTGGGGAAGGACAGCATGCTCACCAAAGGGGAAGCGGCGGAAGCCGTCCGTCAGGCCAAAGTGCGGACCGGGGTCACATGGGCGCAGCTCGCCGAGACCGTGGGCAGGCCCTTGGCATGGACGACGGCCGCGCTGCTGGGCCAGCATCCGATGAGCGCGGCCGAGGCCGAGGCCGCCGCCTCGCTCCTCGAACTCGACAAGGACGCCATCGTCGCTTTCCAGCTCCAGCCCACCAGGGGGGCCCTGGAATCGGCCGTCCCCGTCGATCCGACCATTTACCGCTTGTACGAGGTCGTCCAGGTCTACGGGCCGACCATCAAGGAGCTGATCCACGAGCAGTGCGGCGACGGGATCATGAGCGCCATCAACTTCCGGCTCGATGTCGCCCGCGTTCCCGACCCCGCGGGGGACCGCATTGTCATCACTCTCGACGGGAAATACCTCCCGTACCAGTGGTGACGCGCCGCCGGTGACGGCGGTGACGCACCCGCGGTGGCGCGCGGTCGGCCCCGGCCCGGGAAGAGCGTCGGTGCAGTCTGCACCGATCCGGTTGGGTGCCGATCGCCCCGCGTGTGCGAGAGAAAGGAAGAGTTGTCCGTTTTACGGTAGTTCGATGGCACTTGTTTCATGGTGGGCCGTGCTCTCGTCCGGGTGCGCTCCCGTCCTGCTGATCGGTGGCTCGACGACCGCGGCAGTGCTCCAGGGGCCCGGCTACAACCCCGTCAGCCAGACGATCAGCGTCCTGGCGGCCGGCTCCGGCTACTGGGTGCTGACCGTGACGCTGCTCGCCCTGGGCACCTGCTACCTGGCGACCGCCCTCGGCCTGCGCGCGGCAGCCCCCGCCGGCCGCCTCGCGCTGGCCGGCGGCGGGCTCTCCGCGATGCTGCTGGCGGGATTCCCGGCGCCGAAGTCCGGCGGCTCCTTCTCCCACGGATCCGTGGTCGCGGTCGGCTTCTCCCTGCTGGCGCTGTGGCCGGTCCTGGCCGCCGACCGGCGTGCGGGCGCACCCTGGGGGCTGCGGCCCGTGCCCTCGCTCATGGGGTCCGCGCTGATGGTGCTCGGGGCCGCGTGGTTCCTGGTCGAACTCCAGCTCCACGGGGCCGCCGGCGTGGCCGAGCGCGTCCTGACGATCGCCCAGTCCCTGTGGCCGATCGTGGTCGTCGTGTCCTGCCTGCGCCACCCCGCCCGTACGTGACCCGGCCGCGAAGGCCCCGCGGGCAGGGGTGGCCGAGACCCGCGGCGGGACGCGGCCGGCGGCGGACGCGTCGCCGCCCGCGGCCATGAAGCGACTTGGCGCCGACTTGGCGGATCCCGGGCCGGCGCCGCCCGCTCCCTGACCGGCCGGGGCGGCGCGCCCGCCCGCCGCGGCCGGTCGGCGCCCGGCCGCGCGGCACGATCCGGGCAAAGGGCAGGTCGAGGGGGGGCGGGGCGGCGGTCACCGGCGTGCGGCGGAGCGGCCCGTCAGGGCAGGACCCGCCTGCCGGGACGCCGCGGCCGGCGGCGGGCCAGGTCGGAGCGCCGGGCGGAACCCCCGCGTCCGCCTGCCGGTACGAGACACGTACTGACCCAGGAACACCACCACTCACTCCGGCCCGGTCCGGCCGGAGCGGCGCCAAGTCAGCGCCAAACGGCTGCCAAGTCGCAGGGACGATGCTGCCGCCTGTCACCCGGCTGGATATGGCCCGCCCCGGGGCCCATGGTGCCCCGGACGGCGGTGTCATGACCGGTCTTACCGTGAGCCAGCCGCGCGGGCGTCCGCACCACGGAGAAGCGTTTGCGCGCACCAGAAAGCTCACCCGAACGGGAGGAGACGAGGCGCAGATGCGACCTCTCAAAGCGCGTCGGATGTTACTGGCCGCCGCGGCTGCGGCGGCACTCGCCGGCCTGAGCGCCGGCCCTTCGGGGCCGGTGGCCGAAGCGGCCACCCACCCGAGGGAGCTGACCAGCAACGCGCCGGTCACCGTCGTGGCGAGCGGCCTGAACGGGCCGCGCAGCGTGATCAGGGGACCGCACGGCCACCTGCTGGTCGGCGAGGCGGGCACGATCCCCTCGGCGTGCGACAACAGCAACCCGGCGGCGGTGAACTGCTTCGGCCTGACCGGCTCGATCGCGGACATCTCCTCCGGCACCCCGGTCCGCATCCGCACCGGCCTGGCCTCGCTCCTCAACGGCGGCGAGATGGTCGGCCCGGACAGCCTGGTCTACGACAGCGGCCACCTGTACGCGCTGGAGCCGGCGTCGCCGGAATTCGTCCCCGACAACCTGCCGGGCCTGACCCCGGCGGTCACCGCGCTGCTGAAGAAGCAGTACGGAGCGCTGCTCGACGTCACCGGCCGGACCCCCAAGGTCCTCGCCAACCCCGGTGACGTCGACTACCAGTGGGCGCCGGACAACGACGGCAACCCGTACGCGCTGGCGGTGAATCCGCGCGGCGGCTTCTATCTGGTGGACGGCGGTTCCAACACGCTGGACTCGATCGACCGGCACGGCAATGTGCAGGTGCTCACCCTCATCCCCAAGACCCCCGGCGGCGCGGACTCCGTGCCCACCTGCCTCGACATCGGCCCTGACGGCGCGGTCTACATCGGCGGGCTCACCGGATTCGGCGGCACGGCCACCGACGCGAACGTCTACCGGTACGCGCCGCGCACCGGCAAGCTCACGGTCTGGCAGAGCGGCTTCAGCGCCATCAACGGCTGCGGCTTCGGGACCAACGGCGACTTCTACGTCACCGAGTTCGACACCATCGGATTCCCGTCCTCGACCATCCCGCCCGACGGTGTGGTCATCCAGATCGGCAAGAACGGCAAGCGCACCGTTCTGGGCGCGGGCAAGCTGGTCGCGCCTGCGGGCTTCCTGTCGGCTCCCGACGGCTCCGTCTACGTGACCAATTACTCCTCCATGTGGCCCTTCGGCGACCCGGGTTACTCGACGACCGGAGAGGTCGTCAAGATCGGCTGAGGCCGGTCCGCCCGTCGCGCTGCGGGCCGCGGCCGACCATGCCCCGGCCCGGCCCGCAGCGTCACCTCCCGGTCCACGGCCGGGGACCCGCGCGACGGCGCCGCCGTCCTGCTCCCGCGGGCCCGCGGGGCGGTCAGCCCCGGCGCCCGCCCAGACGGCCCAGGACCTCGCCGAGTTGGGCCGGGGACAGGCGGGGCTCGGGAAGTCGGGCGGCGGTCGGGGAGGCGCGCAGGCCGTCGAGGAGCAGGGCGAGCGGGCGGCGCCACGCGTCCACGGCGGTGGCGGTGAGGGCCGGGACGGCCCGGCCGAGCGTCGCCAGCGCCAGCAGGACGTCCTCGGTGCCGAGATCGCCGCGGACGGTGCCCTGTTCACGGCCGCGGCGCAGCAGCAGGTCCACGGTCTCGCGGTTGTGGGCGTGGACGGCGTCCAGCGAGCCGACGCCCTCCAGCCGCGTGGTCATCAGGTCGTTCGTGCCGCGGTCGGCGGCCAGGTTCTCGAAGACCTTCTCCACGTACGCCACCAGGGCCGGCCAGGCGTCCTCGGCGGCGCGTGCCCGCTCCCCCGCGGCCGTGGTCCCGGCCAGGGCGCCCCGGAAGGCCTCGTCGACGAGTGCGGCGCGGTGGGGGAAGTGCCGGTAGAGGGTGGCGTTCCCCACGCCCGCCCGGCGGGCGATCAGGTCGAGCGGCGCGTCGAGCCCCTGCTCGGCGAAGACCTCGCGGGCCGCCTCCGCCAGCAGTTCGCGGTTGCGCCGCGCGTCGCGCCGCCGCACCGGGTCCCGCCCCTGCGTGCCGTCCGTCATGACCCCGCCCTCCCGCACTACCGGGGACCATTCCCCGGTAACGATGCTATCGTCGCGGCATCAAGTGGGGAGTGGCCCCCATTTTTTCGGAAGGGGGCTGGCCGATGGCGGACACGGCACTGGTACTGGGCGGGGG
>NZ_JAJSYW010000156.1:0-16952 GCF_036815005.1 Streptomyces sp. IBSBF 2435
CTCCCCCCACACCTCCGAGACAAGGGGTCCCCGCACCATGTCCCGACACTGGAGACTCGCACCCCTGTGGGTGCTGGCCCTGCTCGCCGCGCTGCTCGCGGTCAGTCCGCCGGCCCCCGCCCACGCCGCCACCGCCACCTCGGTCACCGTGGACGGCACGCAGGGCGGCAGGACCTTCGACGGCATCGGCGCGATCAGCGGCGGCGGCGGCAACTCCCGCCTGCTGACCGACTACCCGGCCGCCCAGCAGGCGCAGATCCTCGACTACCTCTTCAAGCCGGACTACGGCGCGAGCCTGCAACTGCTCAAGGCCGAGATCGGCGGCGACGCGAACTCCACCGACGGCTCCGAGCCGTCCGTCGAGCACACCCGCGGCCAGATCAACTGCAACGCCGGATACGAGTTCTGGCTGATGGAGCAGGCCAAGGCCCGCAACCCCGGCATCAAGCTGTACGGGCTCGCGTGGGCGGCGCCCGGCTGGATCAGCGGCGGCTTCTGGTCCACCGACACCATCAACTACCTGATCTCCTGGCTCGGCTGCGCCAAGCAGCACAACCTGACCATCGACTACCTCGGCGGCTGGAACGAGCGCGGCCACGACGTCAACTGGTACATCCAGCTGCGCTCGGCCCTCAACGCCGCCGGATACGGCGGCGTCCAGATCGTCGGCGACGACAGCGGCTGGGGCGTGGCCGACGACATGGCGGCCAACTCCGCGTTCAACAGCGCGGTCTCCGTCATCGGCGCCCACTACCCGTGCCAGGGCGGCGACGGCGGCACCGCCGAGACGTGTTCGAGCACCACCACCGCGAGGAACAACGGCAAGCCGCTGTGGGCCAGCGAGAACGGCTCCATCGACATGGACCAGGGCGCCCCGCCGCTGATCCGCTCCATCACCCGCGGCTATGTGGACGCGAGGATGACCGCCTACCTCAACTGGCCGCTCGTCGCCGCGATCTACCCCAACCTGCCCTACGCCACGGTCGGCCTGGCGACCGCCGCGTCCCCCTGGTCGGGCCACTACGGCATCGGTGAGAACACCTGGGCCACCGCCCAGGTCACCCAGTTCAGCCAGCCCGGCTGGAAGTTCATCGACTCCGCGTCGGGCTATCTCGGCGGCACCGAGTCCAACGGCAGCTACGTGACGCTCAAGTCGCCCAACGGCAGCGACTATTCGACGGTGCTGGAGACCACCACCGCGACCGCCGCCCAGACCGCGACCGTGCATGTGCAGGGCGGCCTGTCCACCGGCACCGTCCACGTCTGGGCGACCCGGGTCAACTCGCCGAGCGCGGCGACGGACTTCGTCCACACCCAGGACATCACGCCGTCCGGCGGATCGTACTCGCTGACCCTTCAGCCCGGTTACGTCTACACCGTGACCACGACCACCGGGCAGGGCAAGGGCACCGCGACCGCGCCCGCCGACCACGCGCTGGCGCTGCCGTACTCCGACACCTACGACAGCACCGCCACCAACACCGAGGCCAGGTACCTGTCCGACATGCAGGGCTCCTTCGAGGCCCGGCCGTGCGCCGGCGGGCGCTCGGGGCAGTGCGTGCAGCAGGTCACCCCGGTCAAGCCGATCGAGTGGCAGGACGACTCGGACGCCTTCACGCTGGCCGGCGACCCGACCTGGTCCAACTACACGGTCAGCACCGACGTCAACCTCCAGCAGGCCGGCACCGTCACCCTGCTCGGCCGGGCCGGCACCCAGAACCGCCCGCAGGGCCACCAGGCCGCCTACCAGCTGCGGTTGAGCGACACCGGCGCCTGGTCCATCGCCAAGAACACCAGCTCGGGCAATCTCAGCACGCTGGCGTCCGGCACCCGTGCCGCGCTCGGCCTGAACACCTGGCACACGGCCACGCTGGGCTTCTCCGGCGACCAGATCACCGCAACCCTCGACGGCGGCACCCTCGGCACGGTCAACGACAACTCCTACGGCAGCGGCCAGGTCGGCTTCGGCGTCGTCGGCTACCAGACCGACCAGTTCGACAACCTGTCGGTCACCCCGAAGGCCGCGGGCAACATCAGCGGGGTCCTCAAGGGCCGGCAGTCCGGGCTGTGCGCCGACGTGCCCGCCTCCAGCCAGGCCAACGGCACCGCGGTCGCCCTGTGGGGCTGCAACGGCGGCGCCAACCAGACCTGGACCGCGACCCCGTCGAAGCAGCTCATGGTCTACGGCACCAAGTGCCTCGACGCGGCGGCCGGCGGCACCGCCGACGGCACCCTGGTACAGATATACGACTGCAACGGCACCGCGGCCCAGCAGTGGACCGTCAACGCCGACGGCAGCGTCGTCGGCGTCGGCTCCGGCAAGTGCCTGGACGCGGCCAAGCTCGGCACGGCCAACGGCACCCCGCTGGAGCTGTGGAGCTGCAACGGGGGTGCGAACCAGAAGTGGGACCGCGGCAGCGTCACCACCGCGCTGCGCGGCCAGGAGTCCGGCCGCTGCGTCGACGTACCCGCCGCCAACCAGGCCAACGGCACCCGGCCCGCGCTGTGGGACTGCAACGGCGGCAGCAACCAGGCCTGGACCTCCACGGCCAACGGCCGGCTGACCGTGTTCGACAGCAAGTGCCTGCAACCGGTGGGCGGCGCCACGGCGGACGGCACCGGTGTCGAGATCTACGACTGCAACGGGAGCGCCGGCCAGCAGTGGACCGTCAGGTCCGACGGCACGGTCGTGGGCGTCGCCTCGGGCAAGTGCCTGGACGCCACCGCTGACGGAACCGCCAACAGCACGCCGCTGGACATCTGGACCTGCACCGGCGGCGCCAACCAGATCTGGGGGACCGGACGATGAAGCGAACTCTCCTTGCCGCCGCGGCGGCACTGGTGACCACGGCCGCGCTGAGCGTGGCGGGCGCGACGGCCGCCGGCGCGCAGTCCCCGGCCGCCGCCCCCTCCTCGCTGCGGCTGATGCCGCTCGGCGACTCGATCACCTGGGGCGTCGGCAGCAGCACGGGCGACAGCTACCGCTCCACGCTGTGGAACGACCTGGCGGGCGAGGGACACGCGCTGGACTTCGTCGGCAGCGGACGCAACGGCGTCATGTCCGACTCCGACAACGAGGGCCACTCCGGCTGGCGGATCGACCAGATCGCCGGCATCACCGACGCCGCCCTGGCCCGCTACCGGCCCAACGTCATCACCCTGATGATCGGCACCAACGACCTCAACCAGAACTACCAGGTGCCCACCGCCACCACCCGGCTGCGCGCGCTGGTCGACCGGATCACCGCTGACGCCCCCGACGCGACGGTGCTGCTCGCCTCGCTGATCGTCTCCACCAACTCCACAGAGGAGCCGAACCGCCCGGCCTTCAACCAGGCCGTGCCCGGCATCGTGCAGGCGGAGCAGGCGGCGGGAAAGCACGTCGGCTACGTCGACATGGGCGCGCTGACCGCCGCCGACCTCTCCGACGACCTGCACCCCAACGACGGCGGCTACGCCAAGATGGCCACCGCCTTCAACTCCGCGGTCCAGACCGCGGACGCCGCCGGGTGGATCCACGCACCCGTGCCGCTCACCAGCGGCGTCGTCCACTCCGGCATCAGCGGCAAGTGCCTGGACGACAACGGCAGTTCCACCGCCAACGGCACCGCGGTCCAGCTGTGGAGCTGCAACAACAGCAGCGCCCAGGTGTGGAGCACCCCCGGCGACGGCACCCTGCGCGTCCTCGGCAAGTGCCTGGACGCCACCGCGAACGGCACCGCCAACGGCACCAGGACCGAGATCTGGGACTGCAACGGCGGCGGCAACCAGCAGTGGCAGCCGTACAACGGCGGCTACCGCAACCCGGTGTCGGGCCGCTGCCTGGACGACCCGTCGTCCTCGACAGCGGACGGCACACAGCTCCAGCTCTGGGACTGCAACGGCACCAGTGCCCAGAAGTGGACGGCGCCGCAGACGTCCTGACGCCCCTCGCGCCCCTGCCACCCCTGCCCTGCCGGACCCCTCTCCGGCGGAGCAGGGCCAGGTGTGGCCAATGGCCGGGACAGCGAACGCGGTTCGGGCTAACGTCTCCTCAACGGCCTTTGCCTACAGGGGTGTACATGCTGGACGAAGCACTCGCCGCGCTCGCGGCGTCGGGGGGAGCGGCCGTCGCCGCGGCTGCGGGCACGGAGGCCTGGACGGGCCTGCGCGGCAGCCTGGCCCGCTGGTTCGGCCGCGGCAGCGAACGCCGTGAGACCGCCGTTCTGGCCCGCCTCGACCAGACGGGGGCGGAGCTGGCGACGGCGGAGCCCGCGCAACTGGAGAGCGTACGGTCGGCCTACCGCGCGATCTGGCAGACCCGCATCCAGGACCTGCTGGAGGACCTCGACGCGGAGGAGCGCGAGCAGGCCGCGGCCGGGCTGCGCCGGGTGCTGGCCGAACTGCCGCCCGTCCGGAACCAGGTGAGCGCGGACCGCGGTGGCGTCGCCGCGGGCGGCGACCTCACCGTACGGGCGGAGGGCGACGGTTCCGTCGCCGCCGCCGTGGTGCGGGGCGATGTGAACGTCGGGCGGCCCTGGACCGCGGGCGGTGGCGGGAGCCCGGACCGCCCTTCGCCGCCGGACGCCTCCCAGGGCTGAGCGATCCGGCGTCCCACCGCCCGACGGCGCCGCCGGAACGGCAGGGTGCGGCGTCCCGGCCGGCCCTGTGGCCGTGGCTGGCCCGCCCCTCGGCCGGCTTCGCGGTGCCGGCGGTGTCCGCGGTTCCGGCCGCACCGGAAGTGCCGCCCGCCGCCCATGGCGTGCCCCCCGCCGCAACCGCCCTGAGCGTCCGTGGCGACCTGCACGTGGAGAGCCGGGGCGGCGGCGTCTCGGTCGGCCAGACCCACACCTTCAACCTCACCCAGTACCAGGGTTCCGCCCCGGCCTCCCCCGTACCGCTGCCGCACCGCATCGGGCGCGTCCCCGGCAGGGCGCCGCACTTCCAGGACCGGCGCGAGAGCGAGGCGCTGGCCGCCGCCCCGCCGGGCCGGCCGCTGGTCCTCACCGGCACCGCCGGTACCGGCAAGAGCCAGATCGCCGCACGGTTCGCGGAAAACGCCTGGGAGCAGGGCGAGTTGCAGCTGCTGCTGTGGATCGCCGACGCCACCCAGGAGGCCGTCACCGCCGCCTATGTGCGGGCCGCGCAGGACCTGTTCGGCCGCCACTTCCCCGACCCGGCCGAGGGCGTCCAGGCGTTCCTCAACTGGCTCCGTCCGGCGGGCGGTACGCAGCCGCGCCCGTGGCTGGTCGTGCTGGACGGTGTCGTGGACCCCGCCGGCCTCGCCGACTGGCAGTGGCCGCCGGCCAGTCCGGTCGGGCGGGTGCTGGTCACCAGCCGCCGCCGGGACTTCGACGCGGCCATGGAGCCGGAGATCATCCGGGTCTGGGACTTCACGCCCGAGGAGGCCCGCGCGTATCTGCACCGCGCCCTGGACCAGGGGCAGTCGGGACCGGTCTCCGAGACGGAGGTCGGCGAGCTGGCCGACCAGCTCGGCGGCCTGCCCCAGGCCCTCGCGCACGCCGTCCGGCACATCGCGACCGAGGGCATCACCGTCGAGGAGTACGTCGATCTGCTCGACGACCGCGAGGCGTACGAATCCGTCGTGCACCTCCCGCTGTGGCTGTCCATCGAAGCCGCGGACCGCGCGGTCCCCGAGGGCGTGACGGTCTATGTGCTCGCGCTGGCCAGTGTCCTGGGCGAGGAGGGGGTGCCGGACGACGTCCTGTCCTGCGCGCCCGCGCTGGCGCTGCTCACCCGGCTGAGCGAGGCGGCCGCCGAGGTGACCGCGGGGGACGTCGCCGCCGTGCTGCGCGTGCTGCACGGCCACAGCCTGGTCGACATCCAGCAGGAGCGCGCGTACCGGACCGTACGCGTCGAGACGCCGGTGCGCGGGGCGGTCCTGGCCGCGGTGAACGCGGGGCCCCTCGCGGATCTGGTCCGCGACGCCGCCGGGGTGCTGGCCGCCGTGTGGCCCGAGGTCGAGCGCGACGCCGGGCGGGCCCAGTTGCTGAGGGCCGGCGCCGGGACGCTGACCGACGCCGCCGATTTCGCGCTGCTGCGCGACGGCATCCACCCGGTGGTCTTCCGGGCCGGCCGCAGCGCCGGTGAGTCGGGCCGACCGGCCGCGGCGCAGGCGTACTTCCGCGAGGTGGCCGCCGTCGCGAGCGACCTGATCGGCGGCGAGCACCCCGATGTGCTCAGGGCGCTGGTCTGCGCGGCCCGCTGGCGCGGCGCCGGAGGGGACGACTCCGGAGCCGCGGCGGAGCTGACCGGGCTGCTCGCGTCGCAGCGGCGGCAGCTGGCCGCCGACCACCCCGACATCCTCACGACCCGCTACCACCGGGCGGCGTGCCGCATGTCCGCGGAAGGCTGGGACTCGGCGGGGCCGCGGGCCGCGGTCACCAGTGTCCTCGCGGATCAGACACGGGTGCTCGGCCCTGACCACCCCGACACCGTGGCCACCCTGCTGGCCGTGGTGGAGGCGACGGTCGACCAGCACGCCTATGCGGTCGGCGGCGCCGACGCGGTGGTGGAGCGGCTCCTCGGCCCTGACCGCCCCGACGTGATCGAGGAGGTGGACATCGCGGCGGCGCTGGTCACCGAGCTGGAGCGGGTCCTCGGCCCCGACCGCCCCGGCACCGTCGTCGCACGCCGGCTCCTGGCGGCCGCCCATCTGCGGGCCGGCGACGAGGACACCGCGCGGGCCGCCTCGGCGACCGCGCTCGCCGAGGCGCAGAGGGCACTCGGCCCCGGCCACCCCGTCACCCTGGCCGTGCGACGGCAGACGGCGTTCATGAGCCGCATGTGGGGCGGGCACGTGACAGCGACCCCGGCGCTCGTCGGCGTACTCGCGGACCAGAAGAAGCTGCTGCCCGCCGATCACCCCGAGATCCTGGAGACGCGGCACTGCCTGCTGTACATCCGCTACCGGGTCGACCAGGCACGTACTCCGCACGTGGAACCTGATCAGCTGCTGGACGACTACGCCGCCCTGCTCGCCGACGCGCGGCGGGCCTTCGGCCCCGACCACCACCGCAGCCTCAGCGTTCTCGACTGGATCGGCGATGTACAGGCGTCCCTGCTCAGCCCGGTGGCGGCGATCGTGACGCTCGCGGAAGTGGTCGGCCGGCGCTCGCGCGTCCTCGGCCACGACCACCCGAGGACGCTCGACGCGCGCACCGGTCTCGCCACGCGACGCGGCCTGGCGGGAGACGCCGTCGGCGCCGTCGTCGGGCTGGCCGAGGTCGTTGTCGAGCAGACCCGGATTCTGGGCCCCGACCACCTCGACACCCTCCGCACCCGGTACAACCTCGCCGTCCAGCGCGGGAAGGCCGGCGACCTGCCCGGAGCGGACGCCGAACTGACCCGGCTGTGCTCCGATGTCGAACGGATCAGGGGCGACACTGGCGGCAAGACCCACCGAGTCGGTGAGTCGCTTGCTCGCTGGAGGCGGGTGGCTTCCGCGGCGAAGCCGAGGTGACCCGCCGGCGGCCTTGGCGGCTGCCCCGTCCCGCGCGTCACATCGGAGGGCGGACGCCGACGCTGTCGAGGAAGGCCTCGGCCGCGGGGAGGCCCGCGGTGTCGAGCACAGCCGCGACGTATCCGTCGGGGCGGACGAGTACCCACCGGCCCGACGCGAGCCCGTAGCCGTCGCGGACGTGGCCGCCGGGGTCGCGGATGTCGCCCCGGGCGCCGATGGTGTGGACGCGCAGGCCGGTACGCGGGGCCGGGGCCGAGGCCCGGTCGACGCCGTGGCCGAGCAGGGTCCAGTGCGGGCCGCGGAAGAGCATGAAGAGCCGGGTGGGCAGCCCGCCGGCGCCGGTCACAGGTGCGTCGGGCGCGCGGTCGCCGGGCCGTACGCCCTTGTCGTGCCCGGGACTTGCCAGCGACAGGGGCGAGTCGGGGTAGCCGAGGTCGAGTTGGCCGACCTCACGGCCCCGGCGGTGGTCGCGGTTCCTGGCGGCTTCGAGCAGCCGGGTGGACAGGCCGAGTACGTCCTCGGCGATCGGGCGGCGCTCGGCCTCGTAGCTGTCCAGCAGCGTGTCCGGGGCGCCGCCGAGGACGCCGGCGAGCTTCCAGCCGAGGTTGTAGGCGTCCTGGACACCGGTGTTGAGGCCCTGCCCGCCGGTCGGCGGGTGGCAGTGCGCCGCGTCCCCGGCCAGGAACACGCGGCCTTGCCGGTAGGTGTCGGCCAGCCGGGCGTTCATCTCGAAGGCGGACGCCCAGGAGACCGCGCGGATCGCGAGGTCGTCCCGGCCGGTGCGCTCGCGTACCAGCGCGGTGAGCCCCGCGGCCGACAGGTCGACCTCGACGTCGAAGGGGAGCGGCCCCTGGAGCTGGAACATCTCGGTGCCGTACAGCGGGCACAGCGACACCTGCGCCCCCGTCCCGTCCCCCCAGCGGTGCCAGGCGTCGGCGGTGACGCCCTCGGCCAGGACATCGGCGACGACCGCCCGCACACCCAGGGTCCGGCCGGGAAAGCCGATGCCGAGGGCCTTGCGCACGGTGCTCGATCCCCCGTCGGCGCCGATCAGGTAGCGCGCCCGCACGGTCTGTTCGCCGCCCGGGCCGGCGATCTCCGCGGTGACGCCGTCGGCGTCCTGTGCGAAGCCGGTCAGCTCGCGGCCGTGGCGCGGGATGTGCCCCAGCTCGGCGAGGCGCTCGCGCAGCCGCCGCTCGGTGAGGAACTGCGGCACGAGCAGCGGAATCCGGTACGGCTCGGCGGCCGTCGGCTCCGACCGTACGGCGACGGGCTCGTCGACCGTCGTCCCGTCGTCGGTGTAGTGGCGCTGCACGGGATATTCACCGCCGGAGGCGACGATCGCGTCGATCACTCCGAGGTCTTCGAACACCTCCTGGCTGCGCGGCTGAATACCCTTGCCGCGCGACCCGGCGAACGGCCCGGCGGCCTTGTCGATCAGCAGGAAGCGGATGTGCCGCCGTGCTAGGTCGACAGCCAGCGTCAGCCCGGCCGCGCCGGCCCCGCAAATAACCACGTCGGTGTCCATGGGAACCCTCCTCGCCACGCGGATGACCCGCGGCGCGGGTCTGCCGCAGCGATGTAGTACGTGGCACCAACGAAACTAGTTGGTGCCACGTACTACGTCAAGCGGTCCGATCGCGTCGTCGGGATCTTGCTACCGTCAGCGGTACGCGCCCGCTGGTCCTGCGCGCCCACGGCGGCGGCCGGCACGAGCAGGCCCCGTCGTCCTCTCCCGCGCGGCGCTGCGTCAGCGACTGCGGTCGCCGCCAACAGGGAGGCGTGGGATGTCGCAGACGGCATTGCCGTTCGCTGAGCTGCTAGCGCGGTTGCCGATCGTCGGCCGTCCATCTGGAGAGGCGCGACGTCTACGGCGTGGCCGAGGAGGACGCGGACTTCGCCGCATGGCGGGCGGGACGCAGGTGTACGGAGGGTGATCGCGCGGACTGGTGGACCCCGTTCCACGACGCGGTGGCCCTGGCCCTGGCCGTGGCGCGAGGCGTCGTCGTACGCCGGGCGCGTATCGTCTCCGAGCCGGTGACCGACTGCATCCGGTACGAGCACGCCTGTACGTTCCGGAACGTCGCGGCCGGGAGCAGGTGCGATGGCTCCTCCGTCGGCTGGCATCGGACCTTCTGCCGCCAGGCAACGACCTGTGGCTGTTCGACGACAACCTCCTGCGCTTCTCGCTCTTCACCGGGGACGGCGCATTCGTCGAGGACACGCTGTGCGACGACCTCGCCGTGATCAAGGGCGTGGCCGACGCGTTCGGGCAAGTGTGGTGCCGGGCTGTGCGGCGCACGGAGTGCACCCGCGCGGGGTCGAGGTCGCCGCGTGAGCGCGGGGGAGGTGCGGCTGCTGCGGTGGGCCACGGCGGGCGGGCGGCCGTGCTTTCTGCTCGGCGGCGGCTCCGGCCGCGTGACCCGGGTCGCGGACAACATCGGGAGCGTGCGGCTCGCGACGGCCGCGGACCTGCTGGGCCACGCGGCCGACGTGTTCGCCGACCACCGGGTCACCGGACCGCAAGTGCGCTTCCTGGCCGGGCGGTTGGCGGAGTCGCTGCGTGACGTGCACCGCATCGCGGAGAGCCGCGGCGCCCGGCTCCCCCCGCCGCCCGAGGTAGACGGCGGCACCTCCTAGCCGCCCAGGGGCGCGCGCCCGGCCGAAGCGCACCGCGAACACCCTCCCGGGGGGTGTGCGGCAAGCCGCGGCGGGGCGGCAGGTCCCAGGGGCGAGCCCGTGCGAGGGCGCAGGTTCACTCGCCCGAGCGTCGATCGGGTGACTTGGGCGGCTGCGCTTGACGGGAGTGCGGGGGTGGCGGTTCACCATGGTGACCGAACACCTCTTTTCCGCCGAAAAAGGAGAAAACGACCGATGCGACAGGGTCCGCTGGCCGGCCGCTATCCCGCGGTGGCGACGATGGTCGTTCTCGCCCTGGTGCCGTATCTGGCGCTCTCGGCGGCGTTGGGGCCCATCACGCCGCTGATCGCCAGGGAGCTGGGCATGAGCCTCCAGGCGATGAACGTGACCGCGGGCATGGCCAACGCCGGCTACGCGGTGGGGACGGTCCTGGCGGTGCAGTTCGCCCAGCACCTGCCGCAGCGGCGGATGCTGCTGGTCTACGGCGCCGTGCTGCTGATCGGCTCGGTGCTCACCGCGGCGGCGGTCGACCCCGCGATGTTCATCGTCGGGCACGTCCTGCAAGGCCTGTGCACCAGCCTGCTGCTGATCGCGGCCGTGCCGCCGCTGATCATCGGATACCCGGCGGCCAGGCTGCGTACGACCGCGGTGATCATGAACGTCTGCATCTTCGGCGCGGTCGCGCTCGGCCCGGTGCTCGGCGGCGTCCAGGCCAACGCCAACGGCTGGCGCCCGCTGTTCTGGGCCATCGCCGGAATCGCCGCGGGGGCGCTCGTGCTGTCCGCCGTGACCTTCCAGGACACCCCGCCGAACGAGCCGGGCGCACCCGTCGACTACATCGCGCTCGCGCTGGCCACCGTCGGGTGCGCGGCGGCCTTCTTCGGCGCCTCGGAGCTGCTCACCCACCCCTTCGTGGACGCCCTCACGTGCGGGCCGCTGATCGGCGGGCTGCTGCTGATCGTCATCCTGTTCGTCCACGAGTACACGGCCAGGCGTCCGCTGCTGTGCGTGGGGAGCCTGGTCAGCACGCTCCCGGTCGCCGGTGTCGTCGCCGCCATCTGCGCGGCCGCCGCGTCGGTGTCGGCGATCTCGCTGACCCTGACCACGCTCGCGCGCCACTACTCGCCCCTGCACCTGGGGCTGCTCTACCTGCCCGAATTCGGCGGCGCGGTGATCGCCGCCTTCGTCTTCGGCTCCGTCTTCCGCACCCACCTGCTGCACTACTTCGTCCTGGTCGGCCTGCTCTTCCTGACCGTCGGCATCGTGCTCATGAACGCCGCCGCCCCGCCCACGGGCCCCCTGACCTCGGTGGGCTCGGGCCTGGTCGGCGTCGGCGTCGGCTCCTCCGTCGTGCCCGCGCTGTTCATCGCCGGCTTCTCGCTGCGCTCCACCAACGTGCAGCGCGTGTTCGCGATCATCGAGCTGATGCGGGCGGTGGCGGCGTTCATGATCGCGCCCGTGCTGCTCTACGTCGCCGCCAACGTCGGCAGCGACCCCGACTCGGGTACGAGGACGGCCCTGTGGATCTGCTTCGGGATCTCGGTGGCGGGCGCGCTGGGCGCCATCGGCCTGTACGTGGCCGGCCGGGTCCGGCCGCCGACGCCGTCGGTGGACGGCTGGATGAGCGGCGAACGGCCCGGCTGGGACTCCCCGCCGCTCTTCGCCCGGTTCAGGCAGCCCGTGGAGCGCGACGACTCCTGCCTCTAGCTCCAGCCGGAGCGCTGCCGGCCGGCCCTAGCCGCGCAGCAGCGCGGCCACCGCCGCGACGACGACCTCGCGGCGGTGCGCGGCGGAGCCGTCGGCGACCACCACCTCGTACTCGGGGATGTTCGCGCTCCAGAAGCCCGAGAGGTGGAGCACCAGCCCGAGGAGTTCGGGTGCGGAGAAGCGGGCGGGCAGCCGGCCCGCCTCCTGCGCCGCCGCGATCGCCCGGACCTTCGCCGTGTTGCTGTCCACGACGACCGGCAGCAGCGCGGCGCTGCCGGCCCGCTCCAGGCGGTACCAGGTCGCGAGGCGCTGCACCCAGGGGCGCTCGACGTAGGAGTCGTGCAGGCGCCCCGCGTATTCGGGCAGGTCGTCCGGGTCGATGGGGACCGCGTCGACCGTCTCGCGGCACATCGCGTCGAAGACGGCGTCGAAGAGGCCGTCCTTGCTGCCGAAGTAGTGGTAGATCTGCGCCTTGTTGCTGCGGGCGTCGGTCGCGATGCGGTCGACCCGGCTGCCGGCGATGCCGTACGCGGCGAATTCACGGGTCGCCGCGTCCAGCAGGCGGCGCCGGGTGGCTTCCGCGTCCCGGCCTATGACGTCCCTCTTCATGGCGCCCAGCGTATCAACTAACCAGACAGTTGACATCGGTCCCGTCGCGGAGTTGCATGGGAGCCGTTACTAATCAACCGGTTAGTAAACAGCCTCCAAGGAGCCCCTCATGCCCTCCACCCCCTCCGTCTTCCTGGTCAGCGGCGCCTCCCGCGGGCTCGGCCGGGAGATCGTCCGGGCCGCGCTGGACGCCGGCCACCAGGTCGTCGCCGGTGTGCGCAGCCCCGAGTCGCTGGACGACCTCGCCGCCGAGTACGGCGACCGGCTCGCCGTCGTCGCGCTCGACGTGACCGACGACGAGGCCGCCCGCGCGGCCGTGCGCACCGCCGTCGACCGGTTCGGGCGGCTCGACGTCCTGGTCAACAACGCCGGGTACGCCAATGTCGGCTCGGTCGAGGACGTCGACTTCGACGACTTCCGCACCCAGGTCGACACCAACCTCTTCGGCGTGGTCCGGCTCACCAGGGCCGCGCTGCCGGTGATGCGCGAGCAGCGCTCCGGGCACGTGGTGCAGGTGTCCTCGGTCGGCGGCCGGATGGCCACCCCGGGCCTGTCGGCCTACCAGTCGGCGAAATGGGCCGTCGGCGGCTTCTCCTCGGTGCTGGCGGGCGAGGTCGGGCCGCTGGGCATCAAGGTGACCGTGCTGGAGCCCGGCGGCATGCGCACCGACTGGGCCGGGTCCTCGATGCGGGTCGACCCGATCCGCCCGGAGTACGCCGGGACGGTCGGCGTGATGGCCGCCATGCACGGCCCCGAGGCGCTCGGCGCCAGCGACCCGGCGAAGGTCGCGCGGCTCGTACTGGACGTCGTCGCGCTCGACGAACCGCCGCTGCGGCTGCTGGTCGGCCCCGACGCGTACGCCTACGCCACCGCCGCGGGCCGCGCGCTGCTCGCCGAGGACGAGCGGTGGCGCGCGCTCAGCGAGTCGACCACCGCGGACGGCGCCACGCAGGCGCAGATCGACCCGCTGGGGCAGGCGGGCTGAGGCTGCCGCGCGCCGCCCGCCGGGACCGCCGGAATCCGCGCATCCCCGGCCCCGTCATGGGCAACACGCCCAGCAGCAGGGGCAGTTGGGACCAGCGTCCGAACTGCCGGACCCGCGTGGCATCCTGTGACCTTCACGCTTCGCCGGCCCCGGTCGGCGAAACGCTCAGGGGGTTGGGGGAAGGTCGCATGAAGCTCTGCTTTCTCGTGGAGGAGCACTACCGCCACGACGGGATGCCGGTCGAGGTGATCCGCCGACTCCGCGCCTGGGGGCACCAGGTGGACGTGCTGCGACCGGGGGGATCGCTGCTGCGGATGACCGAGGTCGTCGGGGCGGGCAGCCACGACGCCTGGGTGCTCAAGACCGTGTCCGGCGGCCCCGGGCTCACCCTGCTGGAAGCCGCCGCCTGCGCCGGGATGGCCACGATCAACGACGCCCGCTCGATCCGCGGCGTCCGCGACAAGGCGCTCGCCGCGGCGATCGGGCGCAGCCGCGGACTGCCCATGCCGCCGACCTACGCCGCCGCCCGGCCCGAACTCCTCGCCGACATACCCGAGTCCGACTACCCGCTGGTCGTCAAGCCCGCCGACGGCAGCTCGGGACGGGCCGTCCACCTGCTCGCCGCCCCCGACCGGCTGGCCGCGCTGCTGCCGGTGCTGCGCGGCGAACGCCTGCTCATCGCCCAGCCGTACGTGCCCAACCAGGGCGTCGACATCAAGGTCTACTGCGTCGGTGACGACTTCTACGCCACCGAGCGCAATTCCCCGCTGCACCCCGACCGGCCGCACCGCGAACGCCGGGTGCCGCTGCCGCGCGAGGTCGCCGCGATCGCCGCGCAGGTCGGCGCGGTCTACGGACTCGACCTCTACGGCCTCGACGTGCTCCTCGGCCCGGATGGGCCGGTCGTCGTGGACGTGAACGACTTCCCCAGCTTCCGGCAGGTCCCCGACGCGGCCTCCCGCGTCGCCAGCGCCGTCCTCGCCCTGGCCCGCGGCGGGCGGCCGGGCGCGTCGCCGCAGCCCGCCGCCGTACCCGTGCCGGTCGCGGCCGGCGACACCCTGTGAGGATCGGCCTCATCACGCCCGACCCCGGCCATCCGCTGCTGGCCGCGGCCACCGCGCTGCTCACCTCCTCGGGCGGCCACCGGGTCGAGGTGCTCGACCCCGCCGCCGCGCCGGACGGCACGCCCGCCGACGTCTACCTCCTCAAGTCCCGCACACCCCGCGCGCTCGCCCTCGCCCGCGAGCTGGAGTCGCGCGGCGCCCGGGTCGTCAACTCGGCCGCCGCGACCGGGCGGTGCCAGGACCGTACGGCCATGGCGCGGGACGCGCTGCGCGCCGGGCTGCCCTTCGCCCCGACCCGCAGCTACGCCTCCGGCGCCGAACTCGCCCTCGGTGAGGCCGCGTCGGCGGGGCCGGTGGTGGTCAAGAGCCGGCACAGCCGCAAGGGGGACGTGGTCGTGCGGCTCGACAGCGCCTCACGCATACGGGATTTCGCGGCCGGGGCGGCGCACGAGCCCTACGTCGTCCAGGACTTCGTGCGGAACCCGGGCTGGGACCACAAGCTGTGGGCGGTCGGCCCGCACCTCTTCGCCGCCGTCCGCCGCTCCGAACTCTCCCCGCACGCACCCGGCGGCGGCCCCGTCCCGCTCGCCGAACTGCCCCCCGCCTGGCCCGCCCTCGTCCGCCGGGTCGGCGAGGTCTTCGGCCTCGACGTCTACGGGGTCGACGTGATCGACGGGGGCGGCGGCGACGCGCTCATCATCGACGTCAACGCCTTCCCCGGCATCAGGAACCAGCCCGGCGCCCCCGACGCCCTGGCCGAATTCGCCCTGCGGGCGGGACGCGAGGCCCTGCGGTAAGAGGACACGCCACGGTCGGCGACCGGGTATCGCGTACGAGTCCCGCCCCCGCGAGTCCCGTCGCCAGCCCTGTGCCCTGAGCCGTACGGCCGGGAGCGTCGGCCGACGCGGGGGCCCGGTCGGGGCCGATCCCGAGCGCGGACGGGATGTGGCGCGGACTCGCGGCGGAGGAGCGCCCGGCAAGCGGGCTGTCGTAGCCCGGGGGTGCACCGGGTCCCGCGGCCGGTCGTGCTCGCGCCCGGCGGGGAGGCGCCCGGCCTGTCGGCTGCGTCCCCCGGCGCGGCCGACGCGGGGGTGTAGCGCCCGGCAACGGGGTTGTCGCCGCCCGAGGTCGACCGGGTCTCGCGGGTCGGTGGTCCTCGCCCGGCGGGGGCGCGGCAGGCCCGTCGCCCGCGTCCCCCGTGTCCCGCACCGATCCAGCGCCCGCGCCACGGGCACCCGCGCCTCGACCGGCAGGTCGGTATCGCCGAGTATCGGCAGCCGGAGCAGCCGGAGCAGCCGCCCCTCCTGCGAGGGGTCAGCGCAGGGTGCGGAAGCCCTGGCGGAGGCGCTGGGCGGTGAGCAGGCGGCGCTCGTAGGTGGCGCCGACGTAGAGCAGGAGGCCGCCGGCCGCGGCGACCGGGGCCCAGTGCGGGAGCTGGCCGATGGACTGGGCGACGGTGGGGGCGAGTTCGTGGGCGGCGTCGGCGAGCACGACCGCGCCGCCCGTGGCCAGCGGCGCCCGCAGCCGGTGCCGGGCGCCCAGCAGGGTGACCGCCAGGGCGGTGAGGCCCAGCAGCAGCGGGCGCAGCCAGTGCGTATCGGCCCACGCGGCCACCAGGCTCGGCAGCAGCGAGAACGCCAGCCCGGAGCCGTACGCCGCCCACGAGCCGACCGACGCGTCCCGGCGCCGCCGCAGATGGCCGAGTGCCAGCAGCACGGCGGACACGCTGACGGTGTACGGCTCCGGAGCCCCCACCCCCGCGAGGGCCAGCCGGACCCAGGAGGACGCCGCGAGCAGCGCCGCCGCGCCGGTCGCGCCCGCCATCCGCCGGTCGGCCCGCAGCGCGAGCCCGGCGCAGGCGGCGCCCGCGACGGCGAGGGCGACACTGAGCGCGTCCGGGTGCGACGCGGTGGCCACCAGCGCCGCGGCCCCGGCGGCGTACCCGCTGTGTTCGACGGCGAGCGCGACGCGGCCCTTCAGCGCCGCCGCCACCGGTACGGTCGCCACCGCGACGCCCAGCACGGCGAACGCCGTGAGGTGCGGCGGGAGTCCGGCCGCGGTGGCCGCGCGGGCGGCCTCGTAGGCCGGCGCGCAGACCGCGAACGCCGCCGCGGGCACGCGGATACGTCCGCCGGCCGCGAGGCACGCGGCCAGGACCGCCGCGGCGGCCCACACGGTGAGCGCGGCGGCGTCGCTCGGCAGCGACCAGAACAGGGCGACCACCCCCGGCGCGAGCAGCGCGCACAGCTGCGGCGCCGGATCGGCCGCGGGCCGACGCAGCAGGTGTACGCCGCCACCCACCGCCGCCAGTCCGGCCACCCCGACCTCGGCCGCGTACGGCAGCCCGACCGCCACCGGCGCGGCCACCACCGCGGCAGCCCCGGCGAGCACGGCCCCGCACCGCAGCTCCACCGCCGCCCGCCCGAACCGCCGGACGGCACCCCCCGACACCACGGCGACCACTCCGGCGACGACGGCCACCACC
>NZ_JAJSYW010000157.1:0-16869 GCF_036815005.1 Streptomyces sp. IBSBF 2435
GGGCAGTTGCTCGCGGGGGCGCTGGTGGCCGAGGGGGCGATGGACCTCTACGGCGTGGACGAGCTGGAGATCTGCCCGTGGGCGCTGCGCGAGGGCGTGATCCTGCGCAAGCTCGACGTCATGGCGGCGGACACCGGCGGCGCCGCGTCGGCCGGGGGCCTCGCGGGCGACACGCACGGCGGTGTGGCCAACCCCACACCCGCCGCCACCCCGTACAACGGCGGTACGGCGGCCACTGTGGCCCGTCGGTACGGCTGAGACGCCCGGTACGCACGGGCCCGCCGTACCCTGGCTCCCGTGGCTGAACCAGTGGACCCCAGGAAGCGAACCGGCGGCGTATCCGGCGTGAAGGTCGCGCTGTCCACGGCATCGGTGTATCCGGAGTCCACGGCGACGGCGTTCGAGATCGCCGCCCGGCTGGGATACGACGGGGTCGAGGTCATGGTGTGGACCGACCCGGTGAGCCAGGACGTGGACGCGCTGCGCCGGCTCTCGGACTACCACCGGATGCCGATCCTGGCCGTGCACGCGCCCTGCCTGCTGATCACCCAGCGGGTGTGGTCCACCGACCCGTGGGTGAAGCTCCAGCGGGCCAGGAAGGCGGCGCTGCGGCTGGGCGCGTCGACGGTCGTGGTGCACCCGCCCTTCCGCTGGCAGCGCGGTTACGCGCGGGAGTTCGTCCGCGGCCTGTGGCGCATGGCGGACGAGACCGACGTGCGCTTCGCGGTGGAGAACATGTACCCGTGGCGCTACCGGGACCGCGAGGTGATGGCGTACGCGCCGGACTGGGACGTGACCCGGGAGGACTACCGGCACTTCACGGTGGACCTGTCGCACGCGGCGACCTCCCGTACGGCCGCGCTGGACATGGTCGGCCGGATGGGCGACCGGCTCGCGCACGTGCACCTGGCGGACGGCAGCGGCTCGGCGAAGGACGAGCACCTGGTGCCGGGGCGCGGGACACAGCCGTGCGCCGCGCTGCTGGAGTCGCTGGCGGGCAGCGGCTACGCCGGGCACGTGGTGATCGAGGTCAACACCCGGCGGGCGATGTCGGCGGCCGAGCGCGAGGGCGACCTGGCGGAGGCGCTGGACTTCACCCGCCGCCACCTTGCGGTGCCCGCCGCCCGCCCGTCGTCGGTCCGCGCATGAGCGGTACGGACTCCGGTACGGCTTCCGGTACGTCGGCGGGCGCTCCCGCCGGTGCTTCCGGTACGCCCGCGGGTGCGGCTGCTTCCGCGGCCGGCTCCGCGGGTACGGCGCAGGACGGGCCGCCTCGCCGCCGGGGACGGCCCGCCGGGACCAGGAGCGGGGACGCCGCCGGCACCCGGGAGCGGATCCTCGCCGCCGCCCGCGAGGAGTTCTCGGCCCGCGGCTACGACAGGACCTCGGTCCGCTCCATCGGCAAGGCGGCCGGTGTGGACGCGGCCCTGGTCCATCACTACTTCGGCACCAAGGAGCAGGTCTTCGCCGCCGCCGTCGAGGTGTCCTTCGGCCCGGCCCTGGAGCTGCCGGGCGCCATGGCGGCGGGCGGCCCGGACGGGATGGGGGAGCGGCTGGCCCGCTTCATGCTGGGCGTGTGGGAGAACCCGGTCACCCGGGGGCCGCTGCTGGCGATCATACGGTCGGCGGTCACCAACGAGCGGGCCGCCGCCGTCTTCCGCGGGCTGATCAGCCGCAAGGTGCTGGCGCGGGTCGCGGGGGAGCTGCGGGTCGCCGACCCCGAATTCCGGGTGCAGCTCGCCGCGGCGCAACTGGTCGGGATCATCATGCTGCGGTACGTGGTGAAGGTGGAGCCGATCGCCTCGGCCGCGGCGGAGGACCTGGTGGCCGTGGTCGCGCCGACGCTCCAGCGCTATCTGACCGACCCGGACGTACGGCCCGGCGCCGCGGGGGCGTAGGAACGGGCGTGCGGAACGCCGGACAGGTGTTCCGTCATCCGGACGAGGTGTCCGGATCCTGGGCGACGGGCGTACCCTCGACGGCACGGTCGCGCGTCGCGGCCCGTCGTACGAGCAGAGTGAACCCAAGGGAGTGGACATCGTGCCCGAGCTGAGGTCACGTACGGTCACCCACGGCCGCAACATGGCAGGCGCCCGTGCGCTGATGCGCGCGTCCGGCGTGGACAACGCCGATATCGGCAAGCCGATCGTCGCGGTCGCCAACAGCTTCACCGAGTTCGTACCCGGGCACACCCACCTCCAGCCGGTCGGCCGGATCGTCTCCGAGGCGATCAAGGCGGCGGGCGCGGTGCCGCGCGAGTTCAACACCATCGCGGTGGACGACGGCATCGCCATGGGCCACGGCGGGATGCTCTACTCGCTGCCGTCCCGCGACCTGATCGCCGACTCCGTGGAGTACATGGTCGAGGCGCACTGCGCCGACGCGCTGATCTGCATCTCCAACTGCGACAAGATCACCCCGGGCATGCTGATGGCCGCGCTGCGGCTGAACATCCCGACGGTCTTCGTCTCCGGCGGCCCGATGGAGGCCGGCCGGGCCACCCTGGTCGACGGCACGGTCCGCAAGCTCGACCTGATCAACGCCATCGCCGACGCCGTCAACGAGAACGTCTCGGACGAGGACATCCTCCGTATCGAGGAGAACGCCTGTCCGACCTGCGGCTCCTGCTCGGGCATGTTCACCGCGAACTCGATGAACTGCCTCACCGAGGCGATGGGCCTGGCCCTGCCGGGCAACGGCTCGGTGCTGGCCACCCACACCGCACGCAAGGCGCTCTACCAGGACGCCGGCCGCACCGTCGTGGAACTGACCCGCCGCTACTACGAGCAGGACGACGCGTCCGTGCTGCCGCGGGCGATCGCGACCCGGGCCGCCTTCGAGAACGCCATGGCCCTGGACATCGCCATGGGCGGCTCGACCAACACGATCCTGCACCTGCTGGCCGCCGCCCAGGAAGCCGAACTGGACTACGGCCTGTCCGACATCAACGACGTCTCGCGCCGGGTGCCCTGCCTGGCCAAGGTCGCGCCGAACGTCGCGCCGGGCGGCACGTACTACATGGAGGACGTGCACCGGGCCGGCGGCATCCCGGCGATCCTCGGCGAGCTCTACCGCGGCGGGCTGCTCAACGAGGACGTGCACACCGTCCACTCCCGCTCCATCAAGGAATGGCTCGACACCTGGGACGTGCGCGGCGGTTCCCCGTCCGAGACCGCCGTCGAAATGTGGCACGCGGCCCCCGGCTGCGTCCGCTCCGCCACCGCCTTCTCGCAGTCCGAGCGGTGGGAGACGCTGGACACCGACGCGGCGGGCGGCTGCATCCGCGACGTCGAGCACGCCTACTCCCAGGACGGCGGCCTGGCCGTGCTGCGCGGCAACCTGGCCGTGGACGGCGCGGTGGTCAAGACGGCCGGCGTCGACGAGTCGATCTGGACCTTCGAGGGCCCCGCAGTCGTCTGCGAGTCGCAGGAGGAGGCCGTCGAGAAGATCCTCCGCAAGGAGATCACGCCCGGGGACGTCATCGTCATCCGCTACGAGGGTCCGCGCGGCGGCCCCGGCATGCAGGAGATGCTCTACCCCACCTCGTACTTGAAGGGCCGCGGCCTCGGCAAGTCCTGCGCGCTGATCACCGACGGCCGCTTCTCCGGCGGCACTTCGGGCCTGTCCATCGGCCACGCCTCGCCCGAGGCGGCCTCCGGCGGCACCATCGCCCTGGTCCACGACGGCGACCGCATCCGGATCGACATCCCGGCCCGGACGATGGAACTCCTGGTCTCCGACGAGGAGTTGGCCGCCCGCCGGGACGCGCTCGGCGGCGTCTACGCGCCCCGCGCCCGCGAGCGCAGGGTCTCCACGGCGCTGCGCGCGTACGCGGCCATGGCGACCAGCGCGGATCGCGGGGCGGTCCGCGACATCTCGAAGCTCGAAGGCTGAGCCTGTCCGTACGGCTGCCCGCCGCCCCGGGGTCCTTTCCCGGAGCGGCGGGCGGTTGGCGTTCTTCGGGGTCCCGGGGCCGTTCGGTCGTGCGGCCCCGGAGCCCTGGGTCAGCTCAGGCCGAGGACGGCCGCGGTCCGGTCGGCGAGCTTCGACTCGCCCAGGGCGTTGGGGTGGATCGGCACGAAGTTGGTGCCGAACAGCACCGGTTCGATCCACCGGGTGCCGATCGGCTGGCAGGCGTCGTGGCCTTCCGACACCCCGGAGACGTCCACGTACGTGGCGCCGGTCTCGGCGGCGGCGCGCTTCACCGCCGAGTTGAGGTGGGTCTGGAGGTCCCGCACGTAGGCCAGGTCGCCTGAGGCGATCGGCAGCTTCGCGAAGCAGCCGGCGACCGGGGCGGTGGGCACGACCCAGGGGTAACCGAGGATCGCCACCCGGGCGTTCGGCGCCTTGGCGCGTACGGACGCGAGCGCGGCCTTGATCGCCGGATAGGTGCCGTTGTCGATCTGGTCGTCGAAGGTGCTGCCGTACAGCGTCTGGCAGGGGTGCCCGATGCCGAAGGTCGCCAGCCCCGCGGAGCCGCAGGCCAGGGCCGCGTCGATGAAGGTGTTGTTGTCGTTGCCGCCGATCGTCATCGTGACCAGGCCCGTGCTGCTGCTCAGGGCGTCCAACTGCGGCGGCACATCGGGGTATTGCGCCCCGGCGAAGTCCTTGGTCTCGGCGGCGCCGCAGGTCACGTCCTTGAGCGCGAGCCCCGCGCGGGCGGCGAGCACATGCGGGTAGTTCGCGCTGGACCGCACGCACAGCAGTGCCGCGTCCGGGTCGAGCGGCAGGACGCCGGACGCGGCGCTGTAGCTGTCGCCCATCGCCACGTACGACTGCTGCGCCTGCGGTGCCTGCTGTCCTGGCGACGCCTGTGCGGCGGGGGCGTTCAGGCCGAGGACGGCCAGGGTGCCGGCGGCCAGGACGGCCGCCAGTCCCCGGGTCCTGCGGGCGAGGATGCGCATCGACATCTGCTGTCTCCTTTGACGCTGACATGACACTGGCATCGTTTGGCGCGGGTATCGGACGAGATCGGATGAAGTCGCTGGTGCTCCGCAGAAGTTACTGACTGGTCAGTCTGTGGTCAATGCTCCGCGCACGCAGTAGTCCCCAGGAGTTCACTTTTTCACCGTTCCGCCCCACACCGGCCGCTCGCACGGCCACCTACCGCCGCGCCGGGCCGCGCAGCCACAAGCGGCACCCCCGGGGAGCGCGCGAGCGCAGCGCGTCGGCGGCGTCAATGCCCGGCGCCACGGGTACCCCGTTCAGGCGCGTCGTGGGCGTGGCGGCTCGCCGGTGAGGTGCGGGGTGCGGTGGGGTGGCGGGTCGTGAAGACACTGCACATGGTGGCCGCCACCACGTTGATCCTGCTCGCGGCGCAAGCCCCCGCCCTGGGGCAGGGGGTGGCCCCCGACCCGAACCCGGGGCTGCAGCTGACCGTCGCCGCCCGGGACGGGAGCTGGGCGCGGAGCGCCGGGCTGGCCTGTGATCCGTTTCCGCACGGGAGCCATCCGCTCGCCGTACCCGCCTGTACGGCGCTGTCCGCCGCGAACGGGGACTTCGACGCGCTGCCCGGCCAGCCGGGCGTCTGCCGGGACCCGTACCAGCCGGTGGCCGTCAGCGCCCGGGGGGAATATCACGGCCACCCGGTGGACTGGCGGAAGAAGTTCGCCAACCTCTGCGTGCTGAAGGCCGCGACCGGCCCGGTCTTCGCTTTCGCCCGCGGCTAGACCCCACTGACGCGGGCTGACGGATTGCCCGCAAGAAGGGAGTGCCTCCGCGAAGCCGGGGCAAGCGGTTGTTCAGGTACCTGACAGTCGGGGCCTGGAAAGTGAGGCAGTGACATGTCGTTCCTCTGGGCGATTATTGCGGGCCTGATCATCGGCCTGCTGGCCAAGCTCGTTCTGCCCGGGCGCCAGCCCATTCCCCTGTGGCTGACGATCCTCCTCGGCGTGATCGGCGGCCTGCTGGGCAACGGCCTGGCCTCGGCTCTCGACGTCGCCGACACCAACGGGGTCGACTGGATCCGGCACGCCCTGCAGATCGGGGCGGCGGCGGTGCTGATCGCCCTCGTCACACCGGCATGGGGCCGACGTCGCGCCTGACGGTGCACAGTCACCAGTCCTCATCCCACGGCCCTCGCGGTCCTGGCCCAGGCGGGTCAGGGCCGCGAACGCCTGTGTACCCGCGGTGGCCGAGTACGCCACCAGGCGGTGCGGCGGCGGCAGCGGTGTGGACAGCACGACGTAGTCGAGGGTGAGCGGTCCTGCCGCCGGGTGCAGCAGGCGTTTGCGGCCGTCGACCTTGTGGTGCAGGGCGCGGGCGGTCCACAGCCGGCGGAAATCGGGGCTGGCAGTGGTGAGTTCGGCGACCAGCGCGGCCAGCGCGGGGTCGTCGGGGCGGTGCCCGGTCGCCGCGCGCAGATGCGCCACCGAATCGGCCGCGATCTCCGGCCAGTCCGCGAACAGCGTCCGGGCCGCCGGATCGGTGAAGACATACCGCACATTGTTGGGGCGGCGCGGCCCTTCGACGAGGTGCGCGAAGAGCGCGGCGGCGGTGGAATTCCAGGCCAGTACGTCGCTGCGGGCGTCGATCACGTAGCCGGCGGTGGGCGGCGCGAGCAGGTCGAGCATGCGCCGCGCGCCCGACGCGGGCACGGCGGCCTCCGGCAGCGGACCCGCCGGGTCGGCGGCCAGCGCGAAGAGGTGGCCGCTCTCCTGCGGGGTCAGGCGCAGCGCCCGGGCCAGCGCGCCCAGCACACCGGCCGACGGGTGCGGGGCGCGGCCCTGTTCGAGCCGGGTGTAGTAGCCCGCGCTCACCCCGGCCAGCCGGGCGACCTCGGCCCGCCGCAGGCCGGGCGTACGCCGTACGCCCTCGCCGCCGGGCAGCCCCACCGCTTCGGGCGCGAGCCGCGTACGCCGGGAGCGCAGGAAGGCGCCCAGCTCACGCGCCCGCAGATCGTTCCGCCGCCCGGCCATCCCGGCTGCCCCCTGTCGCCGTCGCGCTCGATCTTGTACGAGTGCCGGGTGCGGTACGCCCGGAGGCCCGGACCCGTGCCGTCCGCGCGGCTGTCCCGATCCGTACCGGATGCCGGAGTCCGTGCGCCCCAAGGCTCCGCCCCCGCCGGTCGTCCCCGTTGTGTCCCGCCCGAACCGCCGGCGTCCCTGCCGCAACCGGCCCGCACCCGGTGGCACCGCACCGCCGGTCAGCGTAGCCCTGTCAGGTGCACCCTCGCCGCTTCCGCCAGGACGCCGCCCGGGCCAGCCTGGGACGGTGATCATCACCGCCCGCCGGCCTGCCGCGGCCACTCCCGCCAGCTCCCGGCTGACCCTCTTCGCCGCCTCGTCCGGCTTCCTGATGGTGAGCCTCGACGCCACCATCGTGAACGTCGCCCTGCCCGCCCTCGGCCGTGACCTGGGCGCCGGGCTCAGCGGGCTGCAATGGGTGGTGGACGGCTACGTGCTGATGTTCGCCGCCTTCCAGCTGATCGGCGGCTCGCTCGGTGACCGCCTCGGCGCGCGCCGGGCCTTCACGGCGGGGCTCGGCCTGTTCATGGCGGCGTCGCTGGCCTGCGGGCTGGCCGTCTCCCCGGGGATGCTGATCGGCGCGCGCCTCGTGCAGGGCGTCGGCGCTGCCGTCCAGCTGCCCGCGTCGCTGGCGATGGTGCGGCACGCGTACGCCGACGCCGCCGCGCGGACCCGGGCGGTCGGCGTATGGGCGGCGGCCGGCGGCGCGGCGGTCGCCGCGGGACCCGTGGTCGGCGGGCTGCTGCTGGCCTGGCTCGGCTGGCGGTCGCTGTTCCTGGTGAACCTGCTGATCGGGGCGGTCGGCCTGGCGGCGGCGGCCCGCGCGGACCCGGCACCCGGCGTCCGCCGCCGGTTCGACCTGCCTGGCCAGGCGGCCGTGCTCGCGGCCCTGTGCGGGCTGACCTTCGCCCTGATCGAGGGCGGCCCCCTCGGCTGGACGTCGGCGCCGGTGCTCGCCGCGTTCGCGGTGGCCTCGGCGGCGGGCACGGTCTTCTCACGCTGGGAGCGCCGCGCGGCCGAACCGATGCTGCCGCCACGGCTGTTCGCCGACCCGGCGGTGTCGGCCGCCGCCGCGGCGGGCTTCGCGCAGAACTTCGCCTACTACGGCATCGTCTTCCTGCTCAGCCTGTTCCTGCAGAACGAACGGGGCGACTCCGCGCTGGTGACCGGCCTGGCCTTCCTGCCGATGAGCCTGGCCGCGATGGCGGCGAACCTGGGCGGCGGGCGGCTGACCGCGAGCCACGGGCCGAGGGCGCCGCTGGTCGGCGGCCAGCTGCTCTTCGCGGCCGGGCTGCTGGCCCTGCTCGCGGTCGGCCCCGGCGCCCCGCTGTGGGCGGTCTGCCCGGTCACGGTCCTGGTCGGCCTCGGCGGCGGGGCGGCGGTGCCCGCCATGACCAGCGCCGTCCTCGACGCGGCACCGCCCGCCCATGCCGGGGTCGCGGCTGCCGGGCTGAACACCGTTCGCCAGGTCGGCGGGGCGGTCGGCGTGGCCCTTTTCGGCGCGCTGGTGGCCGGCGACTTCCTGCCGGGGCTGCGGCTGTCGCTGCTGGTTGCCGCCGCCGCGCTGCTCGCGGCGGCCTCGGTGACGGCCCGCTGGGTGCGGCGGCCGGGCCGCCGGGCCGGGACATAGGCTGCGGTCCATGAGCAGGCATATATCTTTCGAACGGCTGCACAATTTCCGCGACCTCGGCGGTTACCCGACCGCCGACGGCCACGTCGTGCGGTGGGGACGGCTGTTCCGCGCCGACTCGCTGGGCAAGCTGGGCGGTGCCGACTGGGACCGCTTCCTCGATCTGGGCGTGACCACGGTCATCGACCTGCGCTATCCGTGGGAGATCGACGCCAAGGGGCGGGTGCCCGAGCACCCGGGGCTCGCGTACCACAACCTCAGCATCGAGCACCGCCCGTACGACCAGCCGTCGCTGGGACCCGACGTGGAGACCGGCCCGTTCCTGGCCGAGCGCTTCATGGAGGTCGCGCAGGACGGCGTCAAGGAACTGCGGCAGGCCCTCGACGTGATCGCCGCCCCGGACGGCGGCCCGGTGGTCTTCCACTGCGCCTCGGGCAAGGACCGCACCGGACAGCTCGCCGCCCTCGTCCTGGCGCTGCTGGGCGTGCCGGACGACGTCATCATCGAGGACTTCGCCCTGACCGAACTGGCCACCGAGCGCCTGCTCGCCGACTGGCGCGCCGACCACGGGGGCCGCTCCCCGCAATGGCCCGGTTACGGCCGCGCGCCCGCCGAGGTGATGCGGCTCTTCCTGGCCGCGATGGCCGACAGGTACGGGTCCGTAGCGGCCTACGCGGCACAGGAGTTGGGCGCCGACGCCGAGCTGGTCGCCGCGCTGCGCCGCAACCTGCTCGGACCGGCGCTGGCCTTCCGGCGCGCGGACGAGGCCGACGTACCGCTGCTGGTCGGCCTGCGCGACGCCGCCGCGCGCTGGCAGATCGCCCGCGGCATCGACCAGTGGCACCCGGGCGAACTGGGCGAGGACCACTTCCGCGCCCGCCTCGCGGACGGCGAGGTCTGGATCGCCACGCTCGGCACCGGCGGCCCGGTCGCCGGTGCCTGGGAGCTGTGGTGGGACGACCCGGCGGCCTGGGGCAGCACACCCGGCGCCGCCGGCTACGTCCACCGGTTGATGACCGCCCGCGACACCGCTCCGCCCGGCACCGGCCGCCGCCTGCTCGCCGAGGCCGAACGCCGCATCGCCGAGGCGGGATTGGGCCTGTGCCGCCTCGACTGCCTGGCCGACAACGCCTTCCTGCACACGTACTACCGGGCGGCGGGCTACCGGGTCGTCGGCGAGCAGTCCGTGAAGTCCGGTGTGGGGCAGGGGACATACGCCGTCACGCTCCTGGAGAAGCAGCTCACCGCCGGGTGACCCCCCGCCGCCCCGGTCAGCGGGCGGCCCGCGGGGTGAGCTTCCACAGCCGGACCGTACGGTCGGAACCCGCGGCGGCGGGGAACCGGCCGTCGGCGCTGAAGGCCACCGAGCGGATCAGGCCGGCATGACCGGTGGGGGTCGCGGTGACGCGGCGGTCGGCCACCTTCCACAGCTCGACGGTGCCGTTCTCCGCGCCGGTGGCCGGGAATCTCCCGTTAGGGCTGAACGCCAGAGCGCGTACACCGGACCCGAAGTGCTGGTCAGGACGGTGACCTTGTCCTGCGCACGGGGCAGCCCAGCAGGGGCGCGGGGAGCTGCGGGACAGGCCATGTCGGCGCACCAGGCGACAGGTCACCGCAAGTGGGAGGTCCCGGGCAAACCGCCGGAGGCAACCGGCATAATTGACCGCGTGAGCGACACGACGAAGACCCGGCCGGAGGCCCCGGCGCCGGAGGCGATCCGCTGGTTCGGCACCACCTGGCTCGACCACGACCGCGGCTATGCCTGGCGCAGGACCGCCGCAGCGGCCGGCTCCCTCCTGGCCGCCGCAGCCGGCGCCTTCGTGCTGCGCCTCGGCTTCCAGGGCCTGGCCGACGCCAAGATCGGCACCTTCGTCACCGTCCTGGCCTTCTGCGGCGTCGCAGTGTGCAGCGTCCTCGCCTTCCAGCGCACATGGAAGGGCTTCACCGCCCGCCGCCCGGCCGGCCGGGCCAACGACAACCAGAGCCTCTACGCGATCGGCTTCATCGGCGCCCTGCTCGCCTATTTCGTCCGTTCGCTCACCGAAGCCCCCGGCGAGGCCTTGCACCGCAGCGAGTACGAGGCGGCCGGCGCCCGCCAGGCGTCCCGCCGAAGCACCGGCGCGAAGCCCAAGCGCAGGCCCAAGCGCTGACGCAGGTCAAAGGGCGACGCCCACCCCCGACCAAGCCACCGCGGAGCCCACGGCGCTGACGCAGGTCAGAAGGTGACGGCCACGCCGATCTGGGCCGGGCGGGGCCTGCGGAGCAGCTTGCGGGAGAGGTCGGTCAGCCGGACCAGCACGTATTTGCGGGCCAGCAGCCGCCGCGCCGCATCCGTTCCCGCCTCGTCCAGCAGGCGTGCCGTGCCCTCGACGGTGGCGGCGCCCGGGGCGACCTGGCCGCGGACGTTGCACACCGCGACCTGCACGCGGCCACCGTTCCTGATCCGCTTGACCTTGCCGCTGCCGGACCCGGTCCAGAAGACCAGTTCACGGTCGGAGACGGCGTACCAGACGGCCGTGGGGACGCCCGTACCGTCCCGCCGGTAGGTGGTGACGCTCACGTACTTGCCGCGCCGCAGTGCGGCCAGTGCGTCCGAGCCGGTGAGGGGGGTCACGCCCCGATACTAGGGCTCACCGCAGCAGGGCGAGCGCCGTGTCCCACAACCGCTCGGCATTGCCCGGGGCGAGGGCGAAGGGCGCGACGCCGCCGCCGAAGAGCGGCGGGGCCTGGTCGAGCAGGGCCGCCTCGTTGCCGTCCTCCAGATAGCGCCCGCCGACCCCGTCGAGCAGCGGTGACGCGGCCAGCAGCACGGAGGTGGCGGCGCCCTGTGCCGCGGACTTGCGGCGCTCGGGCGGAGTGCGCAGGCCACCGGTGTGCCGCTGGAGGCTGGTGGCGATGGCACCGGGATTCACGGCGTTGGCGAGGATGCCGTCACCGGCCCAGCGCCTGGTCGCCTCGACGGCGAGCAGCACGTCGGCCGTCTTGGACTCCCCGTAGGCGCCCAGCGGCTGGTACGGCCGGAAGCGGTGGTCGAGGTCGTCGAAGACCACCGGGGCGTAGAGGCGGGCGTTGGAGCTGAGCGACACGACGCGGGCGCCGTCGGCCCGGGCGAGCGCCGGGTGCAGGGCGGCGGTGAGCGCGAAGTGGCCGAGGAAGTTGACGGCGAACTGCAGCTCGCGGCCCTGCGGGGTGCGGGTGAGCTCGGGCAGCGCCTTCAGACGCCGGTGCGGCTCCGCACACCCCCGCGGGGGCGGCGCCGACCCCCGCCGGCGCCCCATCCCGGCGGTAGCCGCTACTTGCGGGCCGCCCCGACCACGCCGACCGCACCCACCACGGCCGCGACCACGGCGCCGTGCCACAGCCCGGTCCATATGGTGCTGAAGAAGCCCTGGCTGGTCAGCAACTGCCGGATCACCATGTCGCTGAGGAACATCAGCGCGGCCGGGACCGCCGCCACCTGCCACGGGTGCGAGCGCGCCCAGCGCCTGATGCGCCGGTCGCGGCCCGAGCCGTGAGAGGAATAGCCGAGCACCGCGCCCGAGCCGCCCACGCAGAAGAAGAGCAGCGCGGCGACCGAGATCGCGCCGGACAGGATGCCCAGGCCGAAGTGCCCGTGCACCAGGTGCAGTGCCAGCGACACGCCCCCGCCGAGCGCGCCGACCACGGCCGCGGGCCGCCATGGGCCGAGGGTCGCGGAGGCCACGGCCAATTGCCGCTTCTCCGCGCCGGAAACAGCGATTTCACGGGATGAACGACTCATACCGCAACACTCCTCCGCGACCGGCGGGAACGCCATAGGGGATGACCCTGACGTGCCCCTCATGCCCCGCCCGGCCCTCTCCTACCAGGTCGCGGAGCGGCTCCCCGAGCGGTCCGTACTCCGCCGCGCCGGCCGTTCCGAGGGCGACTGCGCCGCCCCGCGTGCCCCCGGCGACCAGTGCCGCGGTGCCGGCCGACGGCCGGCACCGTCCGTCGTCATGCGGCTGCCGCCGGGCCGGTCGTACGCCGGTGCCGGGGTACGGCGCCAGGACCGCCGTGATCTCCCGGCCTGGCCGCCGCGCGAGCGTGCCCGCGCGGCCCAGTCCCCGGAGGGCGACCGGAGCACACGGCTTGACGTGAGCGCGCCGCGAGGTGTTTATTCACCGCATGATGAATAAACACCCGGGACCCGCGGTGGAGGCGTCCGGCCTCCGCGTCCTCCGCGGTGGCCGCACCGTGCTCGACGACCTCGCCTTCACGATCCCGCGCGCCCGGATCACCGGCCTGCTCGGGCCGAGCGGCTGCGGCAAGTCCACCCTCATGCGGGCCGTCGTCGGCTCCCAGGCGCACGTCACCGGCACCCTCACCGTCCTCGGCCGCCCCGCGGGCCACCGCGACCTGCGGCCCAGGGTCGGCTACGTCACCCAGGCGCCGTCCGTCTACACGGACCTGACCGCCAGGCAGAACCTCGAATACTTCGCCGCCGTCCTCGGCATCCCCCGCCGCGACCGCCCCACGCACGTGGACCGCGCCCTGCGCGACGTCGACCTGACCTCGCACGCCGACGCGCTGGCGGGGAATCTGTCCGGCGGCCAGCGCGGCCGGGTCTCGCTCGCCGTCGCCCTGCTCGGCGACCCCGAACTCCTCGTGCTCGACGAGCCCACCGTCGGCCTCGACCCCGTACTGCGCCGCGACCTGTGGCAGCTCTTCCACCGCCTCACCGACGAGCGCGGCGCGACCCTCCTGGTCTCCTCCCACGTCATGGACGAAGCCGAACGCTGCCACCGCCTGCTGCTGCTCCGCGACGGCCGGCTGCTCGCCGACGACACCCCCGACGCCCTGCGCCGCGGCACCGCGACCGACACCGTCGAGGAGGCCTTCCTCCACCTGGTCGACCAGGCCGACGCCGCCGAATCGCGTACGCCGGACACCGCCGACGCCGAACCCCGTACTCCCGCCGCCGCGCCTACGGAGGCGACCCCGCGATGAACCCCGCCCGTACCCTCGCCACCGCCCGCCGGGTCCTGCGCCAGCTCAGCCACGACCCGCGCACCATCGCCCTGATGCTGGTGGTGCCCTGCGTCCTGCTGACGCTGCTCACATACGTCTTCGACGCCAGCCCGCGCACCTTCGACTCCGCCGGCGCGTCCCTGCTCGGCATCTTCCCGCTGATCACGATGTTCCTGGTCACGTCCATCGCCACGCTGCGCGAACGCACCTCGGGCACCCTGGAGCGCCTGCTGTCCATGCCGCTGGGCAAGGCCGACCTGCTCGTCGGCTACGCCCTCGCCTTCGGCGCGGTCGCCGTCGTCCAGGCCGCGCTCGCCACCGGGCTGACGTCTCTGGCCCTCGGCCTCGACGTGTCGGGCTCCGCCTGGCTGCTGCTGCTCATCGCGCTGGCCGACGCCTTCCTCGGCACCGCGCTCGGCCTGTTCGTCAGCGCCTTCGCGGCCAGCGAATTCCAGGCGGTGCAGTTCCTGCCCGCTGTCCTGCTCCCGCAACTGCTCCTGTGCGGCCTGTTCGTACCGCGCGGCGACATGCAGCCGGCGCTGTCCGGCGTGTCCGACGCCCTGCCGATGTCGTACGCCGTCGACGGCATGAGCCAGGTCGTCCACCACACCGGCGTCACCGGCGACTTCGTACGCGACCTCGCCGTCGTCGCCGGGAGCGCGCTGCTCGCCCTCGCGCTCGGCGCCGCCACCTTGCGCCGCCGTACGGCGTGACCACCGGGGCCGTCGCCATTAGCGGCATCATGGGGCCATGACCCAGCAGAAAGTCGCCGTCCTCGGCACCGGAAAAATCGGCGAGGCCCTGCTCTCCGGCATGATCCGCGCCGGATGGGCACCCGCCGACCTCCTCGTCACCGCCCGCCGCAAGGACCGGGCCGAGGAGCTGCGCGCCCGCTACGGCATCGAGCCCGTCGACAACGCCGAGGCGGCCAAATCCGCCGACACCCTCATCCTGACCGTCAAACCACAGGACATGGCGGCGCTGCTCGACGAACTCGCCCCGCACGTCCCGGCCGACCGCCTCGTCATCAGCGCCGCCGCAGGCATCCCCACCGCCTTCTTCGAGGAGCGCCTCGCCGCGGGCACCGCCGTCGTCCGGGTCATGCCCAACACCCCGGTCCTCGTGGACGAGGGCATGTCCGTGATCTCCGCCGGACGGTACGCCGACGAGTCCCACCTCGCCTGCACCGAGGCGATCTTCCAGCCGGTCGGCAAGACGCTGCGGGTCCCGGAGAAGCAGCAGGACGCCGCCACCGCGCTGTCCGGCTCGGGCCCCGCCTACTTCTACTACCTGGTCGAGGCCATGACCGACGCCGGCATCCTGCTCGGCCTGCCCCGCTCCCAGGCCCACGACCTCATCGTGCAGTCCGCCATCGGCGCCGCCGTGATGCTCCGCGACAGCGGCGAACACCCGGTCAAGCTCCGCGAGGCCGTCACCTCCCCGGCCGGTACGACGATCAACGCGATCCGGGAGCTGGAGAAGCACGGCGTCCGCGCGGCCATGCTGGCCGCACTGGAGGCGGCCCGCGACCGCAGCCGCGAGCTGGCCTCCGGCGTCTGAGCCCCAGCGGTCCGGCGGGTCCGGTCGGCCCTGAGGCCGGACCCGCCGGACCCCCGGGGACGCGGCTCACATCGGCGGCAGCAGCCCCATCGCCCGGTAGGCCGCGTCCACGGTCGGCCGGGCGAGGGCCCGCGCCTGCGCCGCCCCCTCCCGCAGCACCCCGTCGACATAGCCCGGGTCGGCGCTCAGCTCGGCGTGCCGTGCCCGGACCGGACGCAGCAGCTCCACCACCGCCTCGGCCGTATCCCGCTTCAGCACACCGAAGCCGAGCCCGCCCGCGTCGTAGTCCGCCGCCAGCGCCGCCGGCTCCTTGCCCGTGCAGGACGCCAGGATCTCCAGCAGATTCGCCAGCCCCGGCCGCGCCGCCCGGTCGTAGCCGACCCCCGGCTCGCTGTCGGTGACCGCCCGCATCAGCTTCTTGGTGACCACGTCCGGTTCGTCCAGCAGATAGACGATCCCGGCCGTCGCGTCATGCGACTTCCCCATCTTCGACGCCGGGTCCTGCAGATCCATCACCCGCGCCGCCACCGCCGGCGCCGTGGCCCGCGGAATGACGAACGTCCCGCCGTACCGCTGGTTGAACCGCTCCGCCAGATCCCGGGTCAGCTCCACATGCTGCGTCTGGTCCTGCCCGACCGGCACCTCGTCGGCCCCGTACGCCAGGATGTCCGCCGCCATCAGCACCGGATACGTCAGCAGCGACAGCCGCACGCTCTGTCCCGCGGCCTGCGCCCGCGCCGACTTCTCCTTGTACCGGATCATCCGCCGCATCTCCCCGTCCGAGGCGACGCACTCCAGCAGGTACGAGAGCCGCGCGTGCTCGTCCACATGGCTCTGCACGAATACCGTGCACACCTGTGGATCGAGCCCCGTCGCGAGCAGCAGAGTCACCGCCTGCCGGCTCAGCCGCCGTACCCGCGCCGGATCGTGCTCGACGGTGAGCGCGTGCAGGTCCACCACGCAGAACAGCGACTCCGCCCGGTGCTGGTCCTCCTCCGCCCACCGCCGCAGCGCACCGAGGTAGTTGCCGAGGGTCAGATGCCCGGTGGGTTTGATACCGCTGAAAACACGAGTCATCGCACTGTCTCCTGTCCCCCGGGGACCGGGGGCTTCGTCGGGAGACCGCCGCTCACCACGGCCGGGGACAACGAAAACGGCCGCCTGAGCGGCGGCCGTGGATGCATACATGGGTCCGGGCCGCCTCTAGGCGGCCCACCACTGGGTGCTGTGGCACGTATGCGAAGTCATGCGGTCAGAGTAGCGCCGGAGCGCGGCTTGTGAAGGCCCGGCACGAAGTTGACACGCATCGGTCAGCTGCGTAACGTACTCCGGGCTGTCCGACGTGAGCGCCGATCCTGATCGGTTCCCGGGCAGCCATCCCGCAACAAACATCCGTACGACTACGGCGTTGTGCCGTGCCGTCCGGCTGTATGTTTCCGGAATGCGTGGATGCGGAAGGTAAACCGGCCGATTTGGAAAGGCCGATGAACTTCCGCTAAAGTCTCACTCGTCGGAACGGCCGAACAGCCGGAAAGACGAACCCCGCTGACTGGGGGTCAGACACCGGAAAGCGTCTGATAGAGTCGGAAACACAGAAGGGAAAGCCCGGAGGGGCCGGTGAAACGGTTTCGAAGGAAGCGTCCGTTCCTTGAGAACTCAACAGCGTGCCAAAAGTCAACGCCAGATATGTTGATACCCCGTCGCGTGCCTCAGTTTGTGGGTGCG
>NZ_JAJSYW010000158.1:0-16656 GCF_036815005.1 Streptomyces sp. IBSBF 2435
GCCGGTGGGGTTCCGGGGGGTCCGCGCGACCCCGGAACGCCGCCGCGCGGGCGTGCCGCGGCTCCGCTGCGGCGGCACGGTATTGAATCGTGTCATGACGTCATATACCCTGCCCGCCGCCGACTTCACACCCATCGACCGGACCCATCGAGCGGCGTCCTGCGGCCCGATCGGCTCCGCAACCCTTGACTGCCCCACGGAGCGGGGCTACCGTCCCGGCAACTCCATTGAAACATTTCACCCTCATTGTTCCTCGGCCGGGAGACTCAGGAGACACCATGACCGACCCCGCACCGGAACGGACTCCGGTACTCGCGCTGGAGGGGGTGAGCAAGTCCTTCGGGGCGGTACGGGCGCTGCGCGGCGTATCGCTGGAGCTGTACGCGGGTGAGGCGCACGCCCTCGCGGGTGAGAACGGCGCCGGCAAGTCGACTCTGATCAAGACCCTCGCCGGGGTCCACCGGCCGGACGCCGGGACCGTACTGCTCGACGGCGCCCCGGTGGCCTTCCACGGCCCGGCCGACGCACGGGACGCCGGAGTGGCCGTCATCTACCAGGAGCCCACGCTCTTCCCCGACCTCTCGGTCGCCGAGAACATCTTCGTCGGCCGACAGCCGCGGCGCTCCTTCGGCCGGGTCGACCACCAGGCGGTCAGGAAGGCCGCCGCCGGCCTCTTCCAGCGGCTCGGCGTCGACCTCGACCCCGACCGGCCGGCCCGCGGCCTGTCCATCGCCGACCAGCAGCTGGTGGAGATCGCCAAGGCGCTGTCCTTCGAGGCCCGGGTGCTGATCATGGACGAGCCCACGGCCGCCCTCACCGGCAGCGAGGTCGCCCGGCTGTTCGGCGTCGTCGACGCGCTGCGCGCGGACGGCGCCGCCGTCCTGTTCATCTCCCACCGGCTGGAGGAGATCTTCGCGCTCTGCCAGCACGTCACCACCCTGCGGGACGGCGGCTGGATCGCCAGCGAGCCGGTCGACACGCTCACCGAGGACGAACTGGTCCGCCGGATGGTCGGCCGCGACCTGGACGAGCTGTACCCCAAGCAGGACACGGCCGTCGGCGAGGTCGCGCTCAGCGTCAGCCGGCTGACCCGCGAAGGGGTCTTCACCGACGTCTCCTTCGACGTGCGGCACGGCGAGATCGTCGGCCTCGCCGGGCTGGTCGGGGCGGGCCGCAGCGAGGTCGCCCGGGCGGTCTTCGGGGTCGACCGGTGGGACGCGGGCGAGGTGCGGATCGACGGCAGGCCGCTCAGGCCCGGCGCCCCGAGCCTGGCGATGAACGCCGGGCTCGCGCTGGTCCCCGAAGACCGCAGGGCGCAGGGCCTGGTAATGGAGATGTCCATCGAGCGCAACATCAACCTGACGGGCCTGGGCGGGACCAGCAGGGCCGGCCTGATGAACCGAGGCGCGGAACGCAGCAGGGCCGTCGACTGGGCGGTGCGCCTCCAGGTGAAGTACGCCCGGCTCGCCGACGTCGTCGGTACGCTGTCCGGCGGCAACCAGCAGAAGGTCGTGCTGGCCAAGTGGCTCGCCACCGGCCCGCGGGTGCTGATCGTGGACGAGCCGACCCGCGGCATCGACGTCGGCACCAAGGCCGAGGTGCACCGGCTGCTGTCCCGGCTGGCCGCCGACGGTGTGGCGGTGCTGATGATCTCCTCCGACCTTCCCGAGATCCTCGGCATGGCCGACCGCGTCCTGGTCATGCACGAAGGCCGGCTGGCCGCCGAGATCCCCCGCGCCGACGCCACCGAGGAATCGGTGATGGCCGCCGCCACAGGCCGCGCCAGGAGCGCGGCATGACCATGACTGCGAAACCCGCACCCGCCGCGGCACCCTCCCGGGCCGCTGCCGGCGGCCTGCTGGACCGGGTGCTCAAGGTCAGGGAACTGGCCATCCTGGTCGTCCTGGTGCTCATGCTGCTGGCCACCCAGCTCGACAACAGCGCCTTCCTGTCCGAGCAGGGCATCAAGGACCTGCTGCTCAACGCGACCATCCTGGTGCTCGTCGGAGTCGGCCAGGCCGCCGTGGTGATCACCAGGAACGTCGACCTCTCGGTCGGCTCCACCCTCGGCATCACCGCATTCGCGGCCGGCGAATTCCTCCGCGGCGGCGGCGACCCGCTGCTCGCCGTCCTCATCGCGGTGGCGCTCGGCGCCGGATTCGGCGTCGTCAACGGCCTGCTGGTCAGCCTCGGCCAGGTGCCCGCCCTGGTGGTCACGCTCGGCACCCTCTACATCATCCGCGGCCTGGACTCCATCTGGTTCGGCTCCCGGCAGATCACCGCCGCCGACCTCCCCCCGGGCTTCGTCGACTTCGGGCACGACGGCCTCGGCGCACTGCCGTACCTGGCCGTCCTGACCGCGGTGGTGCTCGTCGTCGCCGCGTACTACCTGCGCGCCTACCGCAGCGGCCGGGACATGTACGCCCTCGGCTCCAGCCCCGAGGCCGCCCGGCTCGCCGGCGTACCCGTGCGCAAGCGCGTCCTCACCGCGTACGTCCTGTGCGGCGCCCTGGCGGGACTGGCCGGCGCGCTGTACCTCGCGCGGTTCGGCAACGTCGACTCCGGCACCGGGTCCGGCTACGAACTGACCGTGGTCAGCGCGGTCGTGGTCGGCGGCGTCGCCTTCACCGGCGGCTCCGGCAGCGTCTACGGCGCCGCCCTCGGAGCGCTGCTGCTGACGTCGATCAACAGCGTGCTGCCCTCGATCGGCGTCAGCTCCGTCTGGGTCCAGGCGATCGACGGCACCCTCCTGCTGCTGGCCGTCGCCGTGGACCGGGTGGTCGCGCTGCGGGTCGCCGCAGTGCTCCGCAAGCGGGCCGCACAGACAAGGAGTGCCCGCCATGACTGACCTCACCAAGACCGCGCCCCGGCCGTGGGCACGCGACGCCCTGCGCTGGGACACCGCCGTGGGCACCCTGCTGGCCGTGCTGCTGGTGTGCTCCTTCGCCTTCGTCGACAACTTCGGCAACGCGCTCAACCTGTCGTTCCTGATCGGCAACACCCTGCCGATCGCGCTCATCGCGCTGCCCATGACGCTGCTCGTCGTGTCCGGCGAGATCGACCTGTCGGTCGGCTCCACCGCGGGCCTGGCCGGCGCGGTCATGGGCAAGCTGTGGAACGAGGGCATGGCGATCGAGACGATCATCCCGATCTGCGTGCTGCTCGGCGTCGTCTGCGGCCTGGTCAACGGCCTGCTGGTGACCAGGCTCGGGCTGCCCTCGCTCGCCGTCACCATCGGCACCCTGGCCGCCTACCGCGGCATCGCGCAGATCGTGCTCGGCTCGGACTCGGTGACCGACTTCCCTCAGCAGTACCTGGACTTCGGCTCCGGCCGGATCGGCGGCAGCTTCGTCCCGCAGGCCGCGGTGCCGTGGGCGGTCCTGCTGGTCGTCGCGGTGCTGGTGCTGCACGCCACGCCGGTCGGCCGCTCGCTGTTCGCGGTCGGCGCCTCCCAGGAGGCGGCCCGGTTCGCCGGGGTGCGGGTCAAGCGGCTGAAGCTGTCGATGTTCGTCGCCACCGGCACCGTCTCCGCGCTGACCGGCGTGTTCTGGGCGCTGCACTACGCCAGCGCCCGCTACGACAACGCCACCGGCCTGGAGCTGTCCGTCATCGCGGGCGTGCTGCTCGGCGGCATCGACTTCGACGGTGGCAGGGGCACACTCGGCGGCGCCGTCGCCGGTGTCTTCCTGCTCGGCGCACTGCAGAACGTGATGAGCCTGGTCAACGTCTCCGCCCAGTCCCAGACCCTGATCACCGGTGTCCTGCTGGTGGTCTCGGTCCTCGCCCCGCGGGTCGCCCGCCGGGCCGGCAGGGCCCGCGCCCGGCGCAGGTCCGCCGCCTCGCCGCCTCCCGCCGTCCTCGCCGGCACCTGACAACACCCGCACCCCCCGGCAGCCGCACGACCCCGCCGGCCGGTACGCACCACCGCGGTCCCACCCGTTCAGCCGGACGATCTCCGGTCACCCCTGCCGTGCCGCGGCAGCGAAAGGAAGCCCGCATGTCCATCAGAACCGCTCCCGCCCGCCGCCTCGCGGCCGCGGTCGCCGTCGTCAGCATCGTCGTGCTGGGGGCCGCCGCCTGCGGCGGGACCACCAAGAAGTCCAGCGCGGGCGACAATTCCGCGCCCTCGGCGGCCTCCACCGCGTCGGCCGACCCCCACGCGCCGGCCAAGAAGGGCCTGACGATCGCGTACCTGCCCAAGCAGGTGAACAACCCGTACTTCACCAGCTCCGACAGCGGCGGGAAGAAGGCCGTCGAGGCGGCAGGTTCGACGTACAGGGAGGTCGGCACCAGCAGCGGCACGGACACCGCGGGCCAGGTCAGCTACGTCAACACCCTCACCCAGCAGCAGGTCGACGCCATCGCGGTGTCCGCGCAGGACCCGGGCGCGCTGTGCACCGCCCTGAACCAGGCCCGCAAGAACGGCGTCAAGGTCGTCACCTACGACTCGGACACGAACGCCGACTGCCGCGACGTCTTCGTCTCGCAGGCCAGCTCCGAGGACCTGGGCCGCACCGAGGTCCAGCTGATGGCCCAGCAGATCGGCAACAGGGGCCAGATAGCGATCCTCTCGGCGGCCCAGACGGCCACCAACCAGAACACCTGGATCGGCTTCATGAAGGACGAGCTGAAGAAGCCGGAGTACAAGGACATCCAGCTGGTCAAGGTCGTCTACGGCAACGACGACGCCCAGCAGTCCTTCCAGCAGACCCAGGGGCTGCTCCAGCAGTACCCGAACCTGAAGGGGATCATCTCCCCGACCACGGTCGGCATCAAGGCGGCGGCGCAGTATCTGAGCGGCTCGAAGTACAAGGGCAAGGTCCAGCTCACCGGCCTGGGCACCCCCAACGACATGCGGGCCTACGTCGCCGACGGCACGGTCAGGTCCTTCGAGCTGTGGGACCCCGCCAAGCTCGGCGCGCTGGCCGGCCTGACCGCCGTGGCACTGGTGTCCGGCCAGATCAGCGGCGCCCCCGGCCAGACGTACACCGCAGGCGACATGGGCACCTTCACGATCGGCCAGGACAGCACGGTGGTGCTCGGCAAGCCGACCGTCTTCGACAAGTCCAACATCGGCCAGTACGCCTTCTGAGCCGTGCCGGGTTCCACGACCGACCAGCACCGCCGGTGAAACGCCGGCCCGCCCCGCGCGGGCCGGCGGCCGGGAAAGGAAGGTTGATGATTCGCGTCTGCTTTCTGCTCAGAATCCGACAGGAGCGCCTTGCCGAGTACCGTGAACGGCATGCCGCGGTGCGGCCGGAGATGCAGGCCGCACTGACCGCGACAGGTCGGCACAATTACTCGCTCTTTCTGCGTGACGACGGTCTCCTCGTCGGTTATCCGGAGACCGAGGATTTCGACCGGGCGCGGGCGGAGACGGACCGCGCCGAGGCCAATGCCCGCTGGCAGGCGGAAATGGCGGGCTTCTTCGAAGAATTGGACGGGGCCGCTCCCGATACGGCTATGGTTCCGCTCAGTGAGATCTTCCACCTCGTCTGAGCGGCGCGGAGACCGCAGCGGCGGGCCTGCGGGACAGCGGCAGTGAAGCGATTCATTCCCGAGGTCCCGGCGGTTGGCCGTATCGGCGCCTTGTCCTGGATGGCAGGGGTGTGTCCGTGTGATTGAATAGGTTCAAATTCCAGGTTCGGGGGAGACCTCGCGGAACGTCGGCCCGGGCACGTGGAACCCGGCGGTGGCAGCGGGACGGAGCGTGGCATCCATGGTGGGTATCAAAGACGTGGCACGGCAGGCCGGCGTCTCGGTGGGCACCGTCTCCAATGTGATCAACCGCCCCGATCTGGTCGCGGAAGAGACCAGAACGCGCGTCCAGTCGGTCATCGCCCGGCTCGGTTACGTCCGCAGCGAGTCCGCCCGGCAGCTCAGGGCCGGCGCCAGCCGCATCATGGCCCTGCTGGTGCTGGACATGGGCAACCCGTTCTTCGTGGCCGTCGCCAGCGGCGCCGAGCGCACCGCGCGGGCGGCCGGCCTCGGCGTCATGGTCTGCAACAGTGCGCAGAGTGTCAGTGAGGAACGCGAATACCTCTCGCTCTTCGCGGAGCAGCGGGTCCGCGGCGTCCTGGTGACGCCCGCCGACCCGACGGGCCGCAGCCTGGACGGGCTGCGCAGCCAGGGCATCCCCTTCGTCCTGGTCGACCGCGTCTCGGCGGACCCGTCGGTCTGCTCGGTGTCGGTCGACGACGTGGCCGGCGGCCGGCTCGCCGTGCAGCACCTCATCTCCGCCGGGCACCGGGCGATCGTCTACGTCGGCGGTCCGCCCGAGGTGACCCAGGTCCACGACCGCAAGGCGGGCGCGCTGGCCGCCCTGGCCGAGGCCGGCCTGCCGGCCGAGTCGCTGACCGAGATCTCCGCCGAACGCCTCGACGTGGCCGCAGGCCGGGACGCCGGATCCCGCCTGCTCGGCCTCGGCCGCCGGCCCACCGCGGTCTTCTGCGCGAACGACCTGCTGGCGCTCGGCGTGCTCCAGGCGATGTTCGCGGCGCGGATCAGCGTCCCGGAGGACATGGCGATCGTCGGCTACGACGACATCGAATTCGCCGCAGCCGCCGCCGTCCCGCTCACCTCCGTCCGCCAGCCGGCCGTTCCCATGGGCCGCCTCGCCGCGGAGATGCTGCTGGAGGAGACGGTCGGCGACCCCGCCGCCCACACTCACCGCCAGACCGTCCTGCAACCGGAACTCGTCGTCCGCGGCTCCAGCCTCCCCAGCCGCTGACCGCCCGGCGCGCGCGCCCGGAACCTGTCGTACCGCGTCCCGCCCGACCCGTCGACCGGAGGCGTATCCGTGCAGCTCGCAGCGCTGTTTGCGGCTGTCGAGTGCGGGCAGATGGTGCCGTAGGAGAGTGATGACTATGGTTCCCGTCCTTCTTGTTCTGCTTCTCGCCCTGATCCTCGGCGGCGCCGGTTTCGCCATCCACATCCTGTGGTGGATCGCCATCATCGTCCTGGTCCTGTGGGCACTGGGCTTCGTCTTCCGCGGCGCCGGCACCGGCGGCAGACGTGGCCGCTGGTACCGCTGGTGACCGTCCACTGACACACCGGCGCGACGGATGCGCCGCCCATCCCGATGGTGGGCGGCGCATCGCCATGTCCGGACCCGTCCCCGCCGCGGACTGCCGAGTCCGCCAGCCGCTGCGGGGTAGGCGGGCGCTGCGAGGACACCGGGTGGTCCGGCTGATCCTCGCGATACCGGCCGGTGTGTCGGCGTTCGGATACCGGCGCGCCCTCGACCGGCTGGAACGGGTGGCGGCCCGGCTTGCCTGGCCCGCCGGCCACCGGGCACACAGCGGAAGGGACCTCCGATGGAACTGGCATACGGGCGCGGCTCGTGGATTCCCGACGGGACGGCCGGAGTTGTGATCGTCCTGCTCATGTTCGCCTTCATCCTCGGCATGTTCGGCTGGGGGCTGTGGAACAAGCACAGGAAGGGGCGCTGAGACGGCGCAGGTTCTGGGCGTGGTCCTGATCGTTGCCGGCGTCGGTGTGGCCGAGGTGGGCCGGCTGACCGCCCGCGTCTACGGGAAGGATTCCGCGGCCCTTTCGAACCCGCCTCCCGCGACATACGACGAGGTCGAAGGGATTTTCGAGCGGGCCGGCGGTTGCCGCGCGGCAGCCGGGCTGAGCTGGGCGTCTGCCGGGGGCGCGGACGTCCGCGGTGCGGTCCGGCCGGTCGTCCGGACCCTGGGATCCGCCAACTCCAGGAATTCACCGGCGAATTGAGGACTCGTCATATTCACGGCCAGGAAAGCCCGGCCCATGCGGCCGATCGGCGGCGGTCATAGGGCACCCGCCGGCTCTCCGCTGAGTTTGTCCTTGTGTGGTGAATGTATTATCTTCCTCCTCATGTCCAGTGCACGCAGAGTCGCCACAGTGCGAACGGCCGCGGTGATCCCGCTGGTCGCGCGCCTGCATGTCGACCTGTGCCACTGCAACGGCGACCTGTGTACGCCGTGACGCGCGTCCGCCTCTGACGTCCTCCCCGCCGCGCCCGGCCTGCTCCGCACGGCGGCCCCGGGGTGCCCGGCGGCGTCCGTCCCGGCGCTTCGCGCCGATGCTCCACCACCCGGCCCGGTCGTCCGCCTGCCGCTCCGTCCCCGCGGCCGAGCGCGGCACCCGCCCCACCGCGCCGGTCCACCCATCCGCGGTGCCCGGCTGCGTCCGGCGCTGTTCCAGGAGTTCCCCTTGCCTGTCTTGCTCAAGAGAACCCCGTTCTGGGTCCAGATCCTCGCGGGTCTGGTCCTCGGTGTCGTCCTCGGCCTGATCGCCCGCGACGGCGACGTGAACTGGCTCACCGAGACGCTCACCCGGATCGGCAACATCTTCGTCCAGCTGCTCAAGCTGGCAGTTCCGCCGCTGGTGTTCACCGCTGTGCTGGTCAGCGTCGTCAACCTGCGCAACGTCACCAACGCGGCGCGGCTGGCGCTGCGTACGCTGATGTGGTTCTGCATCACCTCGCTGATCGCGGTGACCATCGGCATCGTGCTCGGCCTGGTGACCAAGCCCGGCGACGGCGTGCACCTGAAGGCCGCCGCGCTGCCCGACGAGATCCACAAGGGCAGCTGGATCGACTTCCTCACCGGGATCATCCCCACCAACGTCGTGGACGCCTTCAGCGAGCCCAACGTGCTGCAGATCGTCTTCCTCGCCGTGGTCGTCGGCGCCGCGTGCCTGTCCGTCGGGCCGAAGGCCGAGCCGCTGATCGACCTGTCCAAGGTCGTGCTGGAGGTCGTGCAGAAGGCGCTGTGGTGGGTCATCCGGCTGGCGCCGCTGGGCACGCTGGGCCTGATCGGCAAGTCCGTCGCCACCTACGGCTGGGACCTGCTCAGGCCGCTCGGCACCTTCACCGTGGACGTCTACGTGGGCTGCGCCCTGGTGATGTTCGTCGTCTACCCGCTGCTGCTCGCGCTGGTCGGCAAGATCAACCCGGTCAACTTCTTCAAGGGCGCGTGGCCGGCCATCCAGCTCGGCTTCGTCTCCCGCTCGTCGGTGGGCACCATGCCGGTGACCCAGCGGGTGACCGAGCGGCTCGGTGTGCCGCGCGACTACGCCTCCTTCGCGGTGCCCTTCGGCGCCACAACGAAGATGGACGGCTGCGCCGCGGTCTACCCGGCGCTCGCGGCGATCTTCGTGGCCGAGGTCTACCACGTGCACCTGGGCATCGGCGACTACCTGCTGATCGCGTTCGTCTCGGTGATCGGCTCGGCCGCGACCGCGGGCCTCACCGGCGCCATCGTGATGCTGACACTGACCCTGAGCACGGTCGGTCTGCCGCTCGAAGGTGTCGGCCTGCTGCTCGCGATCGACCCGATCCTGGACATGATGCGTACCGCGACGAACGTCGCCGGGCAGGTGCTGACCCCTGTGCTGGTCGCCTCGCGCGAGAAGATCCTGGACCTGGACGCGTTCAACAACCCCCGCGACCTGGAGGTCGCCGACGAGCCGGAGACCGCCGACGACTCCCGGGAACTGGTCGGGGTCTGACGCCCGCCCCCGCGCCGGCCGAGCCCCGTACGGGCCTGCCTGCACTCCGCGAGAGCGGAGAGCGGGCAGGCCCGACGCGTGCGCTGTATCCGGTGGCCCCCCGCGCGGCCACCGGCTGCCGCTCCTGGCGTGTCGCATCCACGAGGTAGATTCAGATCATTGCCTGGCACATGCGGGCTGGTTCGCCCGGAAAGCCTCTTGTTTGATCACCCATGGTTCCGACTGCGTTTCTGTGTGGTGAACCACTCGTCGTGGTCCGGCGCGGCTTGTTTCACTGAGCCATGGACCTGAACACCGTGATGGAGATCCGGGACGCCCGGCACCCCGCCCCCTGGCGGCCCGGCGACGCCTGGCTGGGCGGCGGGACGTATCTGTTCTCCGAGCCGCAGCCGCATCTGCGCCGGCTGGTGGATCTCAGCACAACCGGCTGGACACCGGTCCTGGAAGCGGCCGACGGGACACTGGAGATCGCGGCGACGTGCACGATCGCCCAGCTCTCCCGCTACGGCGGACAGCAGCTCCGGGCGACGGCGGCGCCGCTGTTCGAGCAGTGCTGCCGGGCGTTCCTAGCCTCGTTCAAGATCTGGAACATGGCCACCGTCGGCGGCAACCTCTGCAACGCCCTTCCCGCCGGCCCGATGATCTCCCTGACCGCTGCACTCGACGGGGTCTGCCTGCTGCGCGCCCTCGACGGCGGGCTGCGCCGCGTCCCGGTCGCCGACTTCGTCACCGGGGCGGGCCGCAAGGACCTGGCCGAGGGCGAGCTGCTGCGCTCGGTGACCCTGCCCGCGCGGGCGCTCGGCTCCCGTACGGCCTTCCGGCAGGCGTCCCTCTACGGCCTCGGGCGGTCCGGCGTCCTCGTGATCGGGACGCTCGATCCGCAGGACGGGTCGGTCGCGGTCACCCTCACCGCCTCGACGGTGCGGCCCTTCCGGCTGCGGTTCGCCGCGCCGCCGACCGCGGCCGAGCTGAGCGAGGCCGTGGCGGGAGCCGTCGCCGACCACGAGTGGTTCGACGACATCCACGGACTGCCCCAGTGGCGGCGGCACATGACCTTCCGGCTGGCCGAGGAGATCCGCCGGGAACTGACCGGGGACGCCGGGCGATGATTATCGAGGTGAACGGCAGGCCGTTCGACGCGGACCCGCGCCCCGGGCAGTGCCTGCGGACGTATCTGCGCGAGCAGGGCTGGTTCGGTGTCAAGAAGGGCTGCGACGCGGGCGACTGCGGCGCCTGCACCGTCCATGTCGACGGCGAGCCCGTGCACAGCTGCCTGTACCCGGCCTTCCGCGCCCGGGGCCGGTCGGTCACCACGGTCGAGGGACTGGCCTCGTCCGACGGTGAACTGCACCCCGTGCAGCGCGGGTTCCTCGACGCGCAGGGCTTCCAGTGCGGCTTTTGCACCGCGGGGCTGCTGATGACCACGGCCGCACTGGACGAGGAGCAGCTGGCGGACCTGCCGAGGGCGTTGAAGGGCAGCCTGTGCCGCTGCACCGGCTACCGGGCCGTCGAGGACGCCATCCGCGGCGTCCGGCACACCGAGGTTCCTGCGGCGGGCGAGGCCGTGGGCCGCAACCTGCCCGCGCCCGCCGGGCCGCAGGTCGTCACCGGGACCGCCCGCTACACCTTCGACCTCGACGTGCCCGGGCTGCTGCACATGAAGCTGCTGCGCTCCCCGCACGCCCACGCCCGGATCACGGCCATCGACACCGCCGCCGCGCTGCGCGTGCCCGGGGTCCACGCCGTCCTGACCCACCACGACGCCCCCGAGCGGCACTTCTCCACCGCCCGCCACGAGCACCCGACCGACGACCCGGACGACACCCGCGTCCTGGACGACACCGTCCGCCACATCGGCCAGCGCGTCGCGGCCGTCGTCGCCGACAGCGAGGCCGCGGCCGAGGAGGGCTGCCGGGCCGTCGAGGTCGCGTACGAGGTGCTGCCCGCCGTCCTCGACCCGGAGGAGGCGATGCGGCCGGGGGCGCCCGTGGTGCATGCCAAGGACGCGGCCACGGCCCGGATCTCCCGGCCGCACGACAACGTGGTGGGCGAGGTGCACGGCGAGGCCGGCGACATCGCGGCGGGATTCGCCGAGGCCGACGAGATCTACGAGGAGACCTTCCGCACCCAGCGGGTCCAGCACGCGGCCCTGGAGACCCATGGCGCGGTCGCCTGGATCGACGAGGACGGCCGGCTGACCGTACGCACCAGTTCGCAGACCCCGTTCCTGACCCGGCGCGCCCTGTGCGCGCTGTACGACCTGCCGCTCGACCGGGTGCGGGTGGTCGCGGGCCGGGTCGGCGGCGGCTTCGGCGGCAAGCAGGAGATGCTGGTCGAGGACATCGTCGCCCTCGCCGTCCTGCGGCTGAGCAGGCCCGTGAAGCTGGAGTACACCCGCGCCGAGCAGTTCTACGGCGCCACCACCCGGCATCCCTTCACGGTCCACGTCAAGGTGGGCGCCCGGCGGGACGGCACACTGACGGCCTTCCAGCTGCGGGCGGTGTCCAACACCGGCGCGTACGGCAACCACGGCCCCGCGGTGATGTTCCACGCCTGCGACGAGTCGCTGGCGGTCTACCGCTGCCCGAACAAGAAGGCCGACGGCTACGCCGTCTACACCCACACCGTCCCCGCCGGGGCCTTCCGCGGCTACGGCCTCGGGCAGGTCGTCTTCGCCACCGAGTCGGCGCTCGACGAACTCGCCCGCCGCCTCGGCATGGACCCCCTGGAGTTCAAGGCCAGGAACATCATCGGCCCCGGCGAACCCATGATCGGCACCGGCGGCGAGGAGGAGGACCTGCACATCGCCAGCTACGGCCTCGACCAGTGCCTGGCGGTGATCCGCGCGGCGCGGGCCGAACCCGCCGAGCCCGGCCCGGACGGCTGGCTGGTCGGCGAGGGCGCGGCCCTGGCGATGATCGCCACCGGGCCGCCCGGCGGCCACATCGCCGACGTGCGCGCCGCCCTGCTGCCCGACGGGACCTTCGACCTGGCAGTCGGCACCGCCGAGTTCGGCAACGGCACCACCACCGTCCACCGGCAGATCGCCGCGGGCGAGCTCGCCACCACTGTCGAGCGGATCACCGTGCGGCAGTCCGACACCGACGTCGTCCGGCACGACACCGGCGCCTTCGCCTCCACCGGCGTGGTCGTGGCGGGCAAGGCCACCCTGCGCGCCTCCCGCGCCCTGGCCGCCGTGCTGCTGGATTTCGCCGCCGCCCACCTGCGGGTGGCCCGCGCGGACTGCCGGCTGGTGGACGAGGCGGTCGCGTACGGCCCGGGCGGCGGCAGCCGCGTCCCGCTCAAGGAGCTGTACGCGGCGGCCCGCGCGGTCGGCGCGGACCTGGCGGCGGACGGCCGCTTCGGCGGCACCCCGCGTTCTGTGGCCTTCAACGCCCACTGGTTCCGTGTCGCGGTGGACCCGGGCACCGGCGAGATGCGGATCCTGCGCAGCGTGCACACCGCCGACGCCGGCAAGGTCGTGAACCCGATGCAGTGCCGCGGGCAGGTCGAGGGCGGCGTCGCCCAGGCGCTGGGCGCCACCCTCTTCGAGGACGTCCGCGTCGACGGGCGCGGCGCGGTCGACACCGCCGCCTTCCGCCGCTACCGGCTCCCGCAGTACGCCGACATCCCGCGCACCGAGGTCCACTTCACGCGGACCGCCGACGCCATCGGCCCGCTCGGCGCGAAGTCCATGAGCGAGAGCCCCTTCATCCCCGTCGCCCCCGCCTTCGCCAACGCCCTGCGTGCCGCGACCGGCCTGCGCTTCACCGACCTCCCGCTGACCCGCGACCGGGTGTGGCTGGCCCTGGACGCGGCGGGCACGCGGGCGGCCGAAGGGCGGTGACCCCGGGTCCCGGACCCGGGGGCGGGGGGGGGGGGGGGGGGGGGGGGGGGGGGGGGGGGGGGGGGGGGGGGGGGGCGGCGCCCCCCCCCCCCCCCCAGGGCCGTGGGTCCGTGCCCGGCGCGCGGCCGGCCGGCCCCTACGTGTCGGTACGGCCGGCGAACCGCCGCTCGAAGCCGTCGCCGACGCTCGCGGTGACGGTGTAGTCGTACTGGCCGTCGGAGGCGGGCGCCAGCGTGCGGGTCTGCGTGCCGCCCGCCGGGACGGCGACCGTCGAACCGCCGCTGCCCGTATAGCCGTTGGCGCCGATCGTGAAGGTCACCGCCGCGGTGCCTGAATTGGTCAGGGTCAGCACCAGGGCGGCCGGCGCGGCCGGGGCGATGGACAGGGCGGCCTCGGGGTGCGCCTTCGCGGTGTTGCTCCAGGTGCGCACATCCCCCTTGAAGCCGCGCAGATAGCCGTCAGGCCCGTGCAGGTCGATGTCGTAGAGGCCGCCGCCATAGGTCTGCGCGCTGAAGTAGTCCGAGATGGAGCCGCCCGCCGGCAGGGTGTACCGCCAGTTGTCGTAGGAGCGGTAATTGACGGTGTACGCGGCGAAGCCGCCGCCGAGCGCGCCTTTGGCGACCGTCTTGAACCAGATCCGGCCCGTGGCGGTGTCGGTCCACGACGTGGTGTCGAAGAAGTAGCCGACCCTGCGGACCGGCCGGGTCCCCGACTCCTGGACCGGGGCGACCGGGGTGGCGGGCGGCGCCGCGTCCGGCAGCGAGTTCTCCGCGTCGCAGGCCGCGACGAGTGCCGCGGTGTCCGGCAGCGAAGGGAAGGCCGTGTTCTTCGTGGTGAAGTCGAACGCCGACATCAGGTCGCCGCACACCGTGCGCCGCCACGCGGAGATGTTCGTCTCCTTCACCCCGGTCCAGTTCTCCAGGAACCGCAGCGGCGAGGTGTGGTCGGCGACCTGGGAGTTGACGTAACCGCCGCGGCTCCAGGGGGAGATGACGATCATCGGCACCCGCGGGCCGAGTCCGATCGGCACGCCGCCGATGAACTCGTCGGCCGTCCCGGCCGGCGCGACCGGCGGGGCGACATGGTCGAAGAAGCCGTCGTTCTCGTCGTAGTTGAGGAAGACCACCGTCTTCGCCCACACCGCCGGGTTCGCGGCCAGTGCCTTCAGCACGTACTGCGAGGTGTAGTTCGCCCCGTACGCGGGCGGGTAGTCGGGGTGCTCGCTCTGGTTCGCCGGGGCCACGACCCAGCTCACCGCGGGCAGCGTCCCGGCGGCGACGTCCGCGGCGAAGGCGTCGGCGGTGCGCCGCTGCATGCCGTTGACGTACAGCGGGGAGCCGGCCGCGGCGCTCTTGAAGCTCTTGAACCAGGCCAGCGGGTTGTCGTCGTAGTTGTCCTGCTGCTGGTAGACCCGCCAGGAGATGCCCGCCGCCTGGAGGCGCTCGGCGTACGTCGTCCAGCTGTAGCCCTTCTCGGAGTTGTCGGTGACCGGGCCGCCGTTCTTGCCGCCCGGGTCGACCGTGCCCGTCCACTGGTACAGCCGGTTCGGGTTGGTCGGCCCCTGGACCGAGCAGAAATACTGGTCGCAGACCGTGAACGCCTCGGCGAGCGCGTACTGGAACGGGATGTCGGCGCGCTGGTAGTAGCCCATCGCGTAGGCGCTCTTGGCCGGCACCCAGTTGTTGTACAGGCCGTTGTTCCACGCGGTGTGGGTGCCGGACCAGCCGTGGTCGAGGTCGCGTACCCGCTGGGCGTCGGTGGTGGCGGTGTTCAGGTGCCACGGCAGCACGAGGGTGCCGCCGGACGGTCCCGAGCTGGTCTGGCGCAGCACGTCGGAGGAGTTCGGGAAGCGCAGCCGCGAGCGGTCGCCGTAGCCGCGTACGCCCTTGAGCGTCCCGTAGTAGTGGTCGAAGGAACGGTTCTCCTGCATGAAGATCACGACGTGCTCGACGTCGTCCAGCGTGCCGGCCGCCGGGGCGGCGGCCATCGCCGTCTGCACGGAGGCGGGCAGCGCGCCGACGGCGGTGAGGGAACTGCCGGCGGCTGCGCCGAGGAACGTACGGCGGGTCAGGGGCGTCACTGCTACTCCTCGATCGGGGGGAGTGGTGCCGGGTCCTTGCGGGTCCTGCGCGGTGATGCGGGGTGTACGGGTGCGGTCGGGCGGGGCGGTCAGCTGCCGGTGGCCGACTTCCAGGCGTCCACGTAGGCCGGCAGGTGCGCGTCGATGTCCTTCCAGTCCGGGGTGAAGACGTCCACACCCGCCATGATCTTCCTCAGTTCGGCCGCGTGCGGGTCGGTCGCGGTGACATCGGTCCGGGCTGCGAACCCGCCGCCGACCGAGGACACCTCCCGCTGCACGTCCTTGCTCAGCAGGAAGTCGAGCAGCTTCCTGCCCGCGTCCTGGTGCGGGCCGTTCCTGACCAGGCCGGCGGCGTACGGCAGCGCGAAGGTGGTCGGCCTCCCGCCGGCGGCGGCCGGGAAGAAGATGCCCTGGTTCGGCATCGACGCCATGTCGGCGTAGTTCATCTGCACATCGCCGTTGGCGACCAGCAGTTCGCCCTTGTCGACCTTCGCGGCGAGCTGGCCGGTGGATGCGGACGGCCCGGCGTTGTTGGCCTGGAGCCTCTTCAGGTAGTCCATCGCGGGGCCCTGGCCGCCGAAGTCGTGCACGGCCTTGATCAGGACGGCGGTGCCGTCGCCCGCGACGCCCGGGGTGGAGTACTGGAGCTTGTTCCTGTACGTCCCGGCGAGCAGGTCGTCCCAGGTCTTCGGGGGCTGGGAAAGCGCCTTGGTGTTGTAGATGAAGCAGAGGTAGTTGTCGACGATCGACGTCCACGCGCCCGAGGCGTCCTTGTCGGCGGCTCCGACCTGCTCGGACCCGGCCGGCCTGTACGCCGTCAGCAGGCCCTTGCTGGCGGCCTGCTGGATGAAGGGCGGCAGGGTGACGATCAGGTCGGCCCGGGTGTGGGACTTCTCGCGCGCCAGGCGCTGCACCATCTCGCCGGAGCCGCCTTCGACGTAGTTCACCTTGACGCCGGTCTGCGCGGTGAAGTCGTTGAATGCCTTGTCGTAGAAGCCGTCGCCGGCCTCGGAGTGCAGGCCGTCGGCGCTGTAGACGGTCACTTCGGTGGAGGGCTTGCCGCTGTCCGCGGCGGAGGAGCTGCCGCAGGCGGTCAGGGCGGCTCCCAGCGCCAGGACCCCCGTACCTGCGGTGAGCGTGGTGCGGACGCTGCGGAAACGGTTGTGCTCGGGCATGGCGGTACGTACTCCTTCGTGTCCCCGGGGGAGAGGGTCCGGGGCGGACGGGCGGGCAG
>NZ_JAJSYW010000159.1:0-16433 GCF_036815005.1 Streptomyces sp. IBSBF 2435
GGATGCGGGTGCGGCGGCTGGGGTCAGCGGGCGGCGCTGCGAACAGGAGCGGGGGCGGGTGCGGCGGCCGACGCCGTCAGGGCCGCGTCGAGGTCGCGCCACAGATCCTCCGCGTCCTCCAGGCCGACCGACATCCGCAGCAGCCGTTCGCCGACGCCGCCGCTCGCCCGGTCCCGCGCGGTGACCACCCGGTGGCTGATGGAGGCGGGGTGCTGGATGAGGGTGTCGACGCTGCCGAGGCTGACCGCCGGGGTGATCAGGCGTACGGCGGCGATCACCGCGTGCGGGTCGCCGCGTACCTCGAAGGCCACCATCGCGCCGCCGATCCGCGGGTAGTGCACCGCGCTCACCCGCGGGTCGGCGGCCAGCCTGGCGGCGAGCAGCGCGGCGGTCGCGGACGCGGCGCGTACCCGTACCGGCAGCGTGGCCAGGCCGCGCAGCAGCAGATAGCCGGCCAGCGGGTGCAGGACCGCGCCGGTGGCGAACCGCACCTGCCGCAGCACCCCGGCGAATTCCTCGTCGCAGGCCACGGCCCCGCCGAGCACGTCCCCGTGGCCGCCGAGGTATTTGGTGGCGCTGTGCAGCACGATCCGGGCGCCGGACTCGGCGGGCCGCTGGAGGACCGGGGTGGCGAAGGTGTTGTCGGCCAGCAGCGGCACCGAGCCGCAGTCGTGGGCGACCGCCCGCAGGTCGATCTCGGCGAGCGTCGGATTGGCCGGGGTCTCGACCAGGACCAGGCCGGTGTCCGGGCGGATCGCCGCCGCGATGCCCGCCGGGTCGGTCCAGGTGACCTCGGTGCCGAGCAGTCCGCTGCTCAGCAGGTGGTCGCTGGAGCCGTACAGCGGGCGTACCGCGACGACGTGCCGCAGCCCGGCCGCCGACCTGGCCAGCAGGCAGGCGCTGAGCGCGGCCATGCCGCTGGCGAAGGCGACCGCCGTCCGGGTGCCTTCGAGGCGGGCGAGCGCCGTCTCGAAGCGGGCGGTGGTCGGGTTGTCGAGCCGGGCGTAGACCGGCGGCCCCTGCGGGCGGGCGCCGGTCGCGGCGAAGGCGTCGATGCGCTCGGCCTCGCCGCGGCTGTCGTACGAGGGATAGGTGGTGGACAGGTCGAGCGGCGCGGCGTGCAGCCCGAGCGCCGCGAGATCGTCGCGGCCGGCGTGCACCGCCTCGGTGGCCAGCGCCCGCGCCGGGGTCGCTTCCCGTGTGGTCTCCATGCCGCCCAGGCTGAACGGCCGCCGGTCCGCGGGGATGAAATGCCGTGCTACGTTCGGCCGGTGTCCGATTCCGTCGCACTCGATCCGGTGGACCTGCACATACTCCGGCTGCTGCAGAACGATGCCCGGACCACCTACCGGGACCTGGCTGCGGCGGTCGGCGTGGCGCCCTCGACGTGTCTTGACCGGGTGGCCAGGCTGCGGCGCAGCGGGGTCATCCTGGGGCAGGAGCTGCGGCTGGACCCGGCGAAGCTGGGCCGCGGCCTTGAGGCGCTGCTGCTGGTGCAGGTGCGGCCGCACCGCAGGGACCTCATCGACCCGTTCGTGGAGCGGATCCGCGGGCTGCCCGAGACCCGCGCGCTGTTCCATCTGACCGGCCCCGACGACTTCCTGGCGCAGGTCGCCGTGACCGGCACCGCCGACCTGCAGCGGCTGGTGGTGGACGAGTTCACCGCGCGGCCCGAGGTCGCACGGGTGGAGACCCGGCTGATCTTCCAGCAGTGGGACTGCGGTCCGCTGCTGCCGCCCGGATGAGGGCGGCGGCGGGCCGGCCGCCCGTGCGACACGCCGGTGTCAGGCCCGAACGTCACAATGATGGTGACGCGGCACCCGGTCTCGTATGAGGATGGCGGCATGTCCAATCTCACCAGCTCCTCTCTCCCCCGCCAGGTCGCCGACGCCTACGTCGACGCGCTGATCGAACTCGACCCGCTGCTCGGCACGTACCTCGGTGTGCCCGGCGCGGCCCGGCGGCTGCCCGACCTCTCCCCCGCCGGAGCCGAGGCGCTGGCCGCGCTGGCCCGCGACACCCTGGACCGGCTGGCCGAGGCCGAGACACAGCCAGGGGCGGACAGCGATGTCGAGCGGCGCTGCGGGCGGCTGCTGCGCGAGCGGCTGACCGCGGAGCTGGCGGTGCACGCGGCGGACGAGCACCTGCGGTCGGTGAGCAACCTCAACTCCCCCGCGCACCACGTGCGTGAGGCGTTCGCGCTGATGCCGGCCGACACACCGGAGAACTACGCGGACATCGCCGCCCGGATGCGCGCCCTGCCGGCCGCGCTGGCCGGCTACCGGGCCTCGCTCACCGAGGGCCTGGCGCGCAAGCTGCCCGGCGGGCCGCGGCAGGTCGCCACGATGGTGGAGCAGTTCGGCGAGTGGACCGGCGACGGCGGCTCCGGCAGCTGGTTCGCGGGCCTGGTCGCGGACGGCCCGCAGGAGCTGCGCGACGAGCTGGACGCGGCCGCCGCCGAGGCCACCTCCGCCTTCACCGGGCTGCGCGACTGGCTGCGCGACAGCTACGCCCCCGCGGTCGAGGGCGCGCCCGACACGGTGGGCCGCGAGCGGTACGCGACCTGGTCGCGGATGTGGAACGGCACCGACCTCGACCTCGACGAGGCGTACGCGTACGGCTGGTCCGAGTACCACCGGCTGCACGCCGAGATGGTCGGCGAGGCGGCGAAGATCCTGCCGGGCAAGGACCCCTGGGAGGTGCTGGCGCACCTCGACGGGCACGGGCAGGCCATCGAGGGCGTCGAGGAGGTGCGGGAGTGGCTGCAGGGCATCATGGACGAGGCCATCGACGCGCTCGACGGCACGCACTTCGACCTGGCCGACCGGGTCAAGAAGGTCGAGGCGCGCATCGCGCCCCCCGGCGGCGCGGCGGCGCCCTACTACACCGCGCCCTCCGAGGACTTCACCCGGCCCGGCCGCACCTGGCTGCCGACGATGGGCCGCACCCGCTTCCCGGTCTTCGACCTGGTCTCGACCTGGTATCACGAGGGCGTACCCGGGCATCACCTGCAACTCGCCCAGTGGGCGCACGTGGCAAGCGACCTGTCCCGCTACCAGGCGAGCGTCGGCCTGGTCAGCGCCAATGTCGAGGGCTGGGCGCTGTACGCCGAGCGGCTGATGGACGAGCTGGGCTTCCTCACCGACCCGGAGCGGCGGCTCGGCTATCTGGACGCGCAGATGATGCGGGCGGTGCGGGTCATCGTCGACATCGGCCTGCACACGGGGTTCGCCGTCCCGGCGGACTCCCCCTTCCACCCCGGTGAGACCTGGACGCCCGAGCTGGCCAGGGAGTTCTTCGGCCGGCACAGCGGGCGGCAGCCGGAGTTCATCGACAGCGAGATCATCCGCTATCTGGGCATGCCGGCCCAGGCGATCGGCTACAAGCTCGGCGAGCGCGCCTGGCTGCTCGGCCGGGAGGCCGCCCGCGCCGCCCACGGTGACGCCTTCGACGCGAAGGCGTGGCATATGGCGGCGCTGTCGCAGGGCTCGCTGGGCCTGGACGACCTGGTCGCGGAGATCTCCGCGCTGTAGTTCCCGCCGCGCCCCGCCCGGGGCGCCCCGCATCCCGTAGGTCCCGTGAGTTCCGACAAGGCGGTACGGCCAGATGACCCTGCACGCTTCCCTCGACGGCGGCCGGCTGGTCCTGACCCAGGGCCGGCTGACACTGCGCGAGCAGCTGCCGAAGGACGCCGCGCAGCTGGCCGACGGCGAACCCGCCGGGCTGACGTGGATCGACGGGGTGCCGGGCGAGGGCACGATCGGCGCGGCCTCGATGACGGTCGCCGCGGCCGTGGCCGGGATGTACCGGCCCGGCTGGGGCGTCTTCGCCATCCAGCGCACCATCGACGGTACGGCGCTGGGCGGCGCCGGCTTCCACGGGCCGCCGGACGGCGGGGCGGTCGAGATCGGCTACGACCTGTCCGCGTCCGGCCGCGGCGCCGGCTGGGCGACGGACGCGGCGCGCGCCTTGTGCCAGTGGGCCCTGGGCCAGCCCGAGGTCGACCTCGTCCTGGCCACGACCGAGCCGGCGAACAGGGCGTCCCAGGCGGTGCTGGCCCGCGTCGGCTTCCTCCGTGTCGCCGACCGCGGCGAGCTGTGGGCGTACGAGCTGCGTCACCTGCCGGCCTGACGGGCCACGCGGCAGCCGCGCGCGGCCGGGGCTCAGCAGCCGCACGCGCCGGAGGACAGCGGCGCCGTCAGGGCGTCGGGGTCGCGGCGGGCCGCGCCCGCGGCCGTCTCGTAGCCGAAGCCCTCACGGATCCAGTATTCGAACCCGCCGAGCATCTCCTTGACCTGGTAGCCGAGTCCGGCCAGCGCGTGTGCCGCGCGGGTCGCGCCGTTGCAGCCGGGGCCCCAGCAGTGGACGACGACGGGGACCGAGCGGTGCAGGAGGACCTCGGCGAGCCGGGGGATGTCGGCGGTGGGCAGGTGGACCGCGCCGGGGATGTGGCCCTGGTCCCAGGACTCGGTGCTGCGGGTGTCCACCAGGAGGAAGCCGGGGTCGGCCGCGCCGCCGAGCGCGGCGGCCACGTCGGAGACATCGGTGTGGAAGGCGAGGCTCGCCGCGAAGTGGGCGGCGGCGGCCTCAGGGGCGGCAGGCGGCACCCGGAGGACCGCGTTCGTGCTGGTCAGCGGGTCAGTCAGCTGCTGAGTTGTCATGGCGGAAATCTACGGTCCGCGGCATGCGGCCGGAAGTGGGATTCCCCGGGCTCGGACTTGATGCGCCGGGCTTTCCCCTGGTATCCCTGGGGTATGACCGCTTATTCCCTGGACGCCACCGATTGGCGGCTGCTGGAAGCCCTCCAGCACGACGGACGGGCCAGCTACGCCGAACTGGCTCGTAGCGTCGCGATGTCGCCGAGCGCCGTCACCGAGCGGGTCCGGCGGCTGGAGGAGGCCGGGGTGATCACCGGCTACTCCGCGGTGATCGACCACGACCGCATCGGCCTGCCGATCCTGGCGCTGGTCAGGCTGCGCTATCCGACCGGCAACTACAAGCCCTTCCACGACCTGCTGGCGAGCACGCCCGAGGTGCTGGAGGCGCACCATGTCACCGGGGACGACTGCTTCGTGATGAAGGTGGCCGCGCGCTCGATGCGGCACCTGGAGGAGACCACCGGCCGGATCTCCGGGCTCGGCGCGGTCACCACGAGCGTCGTCTACTCCTCGCCGCTGGAGCGCCGCCCGCTGGTGCTGTGACGCTTGCGCGGCGGGTCAGCGGGTGCGCAGCCGTACGGTGGAGCCGTCGCGGCCCTTGGTGACGTGGAGTTGGGCCGGGATGCGGTCCCGCAGGTCGGCCACATGGCTGACGATGCCGACCGCGCGGTCGCGTTCGCGCAGGCCGTCGAGCACGTCGAGGACCTCGTCCAGGGTCTGTTCATCCAGGCTGCCGAAGCCCTCGTCGATGAAGAGGGTGTCCAGGCGCATGCCGCCCGCCTCGTCGGTCACCACGTCGGCCAGGCCGAGGGCGAGCGCGAGGGAGGCGAAGAAGGTCTCGCCGCCCGACAGGGTGGAGGTGTCGCGCTCGGTGCCGGTCCAGGCGTCGACCACCATCAGGCCGAGGCCCGACTTGGTCCTGCCGCCGCCGCGGGCGTCGGTGTGGACGAGGGTGTAGCGGCCGGCCGACATGCGCTGCAGCCGTACGCCGGCCGCCGCGGCGACCTCTTCCAGCCGGGCGGCCAGCACGTAGGTCTCCAGTTCCATGCGGTACTGGTTCTCGGCCGAGGTCGCGGAGGCCAGGTCGGACAGCCGGGCGATGCGGTCGTACGCGGCGCGGGCCGGGGCGAGTTCGGCGACGGCGGCGGTCGCCTCCGCGCCCAGCCGGTCGAGTTCGGCGCGGCGGGTGGCGGCGGCGGCCTCGTCGGCGGACGCCTTGCGCAGCCGGAGGTTGGCGGCGTCGAGTGCGGCCTGTGCGGCGCCGGGGTCCGCCGCGGGCAGGGCCGCTGCCGCCGCGGTCTGCGGTGCGGCCAGGTCCGCCTCGGCCGCGGCCTCCTCCTTGGCCCATGCCTCGGCCTGGCGTTCTGCCTCCCACAGCCGGGACGGCGGCAGCAGCGCCGCGGCGGCCTCGTCGGCGGAGCGGAACCCGGCGCGGGCGGCTGCCGCGGCGAGTGCCGACTCGGCCTCCGCGAGGCGCTGTTCACTGTCGGCGCGCTCCCGGACGGCGTGGGCCGCCCGGTCCAGCAGGGCGATGGCAGCGGTCAGGTGCTGCCTGCGGGCGGCGACGCTGGGATGCCCGTCGCGCGCCCTGGCCGACTCCTCGCTCAACCGCTCGAACTGCTCGTCCAGTTCCTCGCGGCGCGAGGTGCGGGCGGCGGTGCGGTGCAGCGCGTCCTGCTGCTGCGCGGTGCGCCGGTCGCGTTCCTCCTCGGCTCGGGCGAGCGCGGCCCTGGCCTCGGACACGGTGGCCGCCGCGCGTGCCGCGTCGCGGTACTCCGCCGCCAGCACGGCGTGGGCGGCCGCGAGTTCGGCCTGCGGGGCGCCGCCCGCGGTGGCGGTGGCCGCGTCGAGCGCGGCGCGCAGCCCGGCGACCGCGTCGCGCGCCCGGTCGTGGTCGGCGGACCTGGCCTGGAAGCCGGCGTAGGCGGCGTCCTCGTCGGCCCGGGTGACGCGGTTGCCCGCGGGGCGGGCGGGCGCCGGGTGGTCGGCGGACCCGCAGACCCGGCACGGCTCGCCGTCGGCCAGCTCGCCGGCCAACTCCGCGGCGATGCCGGAGATCCTAGCCTCCCTGAGGTCCTGCCACGCCTCACGCGCGTCCCCCGCGAGGTCCCGCGTGTTTCTCGCCTTCTGCTCGGCGCGAGCCAACTCACCTGCCAGGGTGTCCCGTTCGACGGCCGCGTCACGACGAGTGGCGGCTGCCGCCAGTTCTGCCGCCAGGTCCCCGGCGCGTGCCGCGGCCTCCAGCGCGGTGTCGAGCCGCGCTTGCAGCCCTGCCCGCGCCTGCGGCCACCCGGCCAGCCAGCCGAGCGCGTCCCGTACGGCCTCCTCGTCGGCCCGTTCCTCGCGCTCCAGTCCGGCCCTGCGCGCGGAGACCTCCCGCGCCCGCGCCTCGGCCTCCCCGGCGGCGGCAAGCCCCCCGACCACTTCCCGCAGCTCCCCGGCCCGCCGAGTCAACTCCTCGACGCGCAGCCGGGTTCCGGCGCCGGTCCCGACGCCCGAGCCGGGCACGACGTCCCCGGCGGCTTCCCCCGGGCTCGCCGCCCCCCGCGCTTCCCCGACCGCCTGGGCCGGGTCGGCACCCGGCGCGCCCGGACGAGACGGCGAACCGCCGCCGGGCACCCCCGGGACCTGCCAGCCGTCGGAGCCGCACTCAGCCGCATCCGCAGCCGGGGCGGCCGCCGACTTCTCCGCCGCGTGTCCACTGCCACCCGGATGGGCCGCCGAACCGCCGCCGGGCACCGCCGGGACCGGCCAGGCACCGGAGCGCTCAGCCGCATCCGCAGCCGGGGCGGCCCGGCGGGCGGCCGGAACGGGGGTCGCGGCCAGTGCGGTCGCGGCCTCGCGTTCGAGGGTGCGGGTCTCCTCGTGGTGGGCGGCGGCCTTGTCGCGGCGGGTGAGGGCGGGATCGACCGTCGTGGCGCGCTGGGCGCGGGACAGGGCGGTGCGGGCGGCCGTACGGGCCGGGAGGTGCTCGGCGAGTGCGGCGGCGCGCCGCCTGGCCTGCTCGTGGCGCTGCTGGAGCGCGTACAGCTCGCGGGCCTGCGCGGCGGCCTCCGCCGCGGCCGTGTGGGACAGCTCGGCGTGGCCGAGGGCGGCGAGCGCGATGTCGTACTGCTCGCGGGCGGCGCAGCGCAGGACCGCGGCATGGCCGAGGAAGTCCGCGGCCTGCGCGGGGTCGCCGTCCGCGCCGGTGTCGCCGGCCGCCTGCCGTATCCGGGCGGCGAGCCCGGCGATCTCGCGGTCGCCCTCGGCGAGCCGCTGCGCGGCGTCCTGCTTGCGGTCCCGCAGCCGGTGCTCGACGGACTTGAAGCGGCGGGTGTCGAAGAGCCGGCCGAGCAGCGCGGCCCGCTCGGTGGCGCTCGCCCGCAGGAAGGTCGCGAATTCGCCCTGCGGCAGCAGCACGACCTGGCAGAACTGCTCGCAGCTCATGCCGACCAGCTGCTTGATCTCCTCGCCGATCTCCTGGTGGGACTTGGACATGGCGTGCCACTGCCCGTCGCGGTGCTCGCGCAGCAGCGTGACGGCCTTCTCGGTGGTCACCCCGCTGCCGCGCTTCTTGGCGCGCGGCTGCTCGGGCCGCCGGGTGATCTCCAGCCGCCTTCCGGCGAGAGTGAGTTCGAGCACCACCTCGGTCGGCGTGCCCGGCGCGGCGTGGTCGCTGCGCAGCCGGGTCGCGGGCCGGGCGCCGGGCACCTGGCCGTAGAGGGCGAAGCAGACCGCGTCGAGGACGGAGGTCTTGCCGCCGCCGGTGGGGCCGTGCAGCAGGAAGAGGCCGGCGGCGGACAGTTCGTCGAAGTCGACGGTCTGCTGCGCGGCGAAGGGGCCGAAGGCGGTGAGCCGCAGCCGGTGCAGCCGCATCAGTCACGCTCCGCCGTCGCGGCGGCGGCGCGTACCGCGTCGAAGGTCTCGCGCAGCACGAGGCGTTCGTGCGGGTCGGGTGCGCTGCCGCGGACGTGGGCCACGAAGTCCTCGGCGATCTGCTGGTCGCTGCGGCCGGCGAGCCGACGGGCGTAGGAGGCGGCGGGGTCGTCGTCGCGGCCCTCGGGGTCGAAGCCGAGGCTGAGGATGTGCGGGAAGCGCTTGGCGAGCGCGGCCATCGGTTCGTACGGGCGTACCGGGTCGGTGAGGGTGGCCTCGACCCAGGCGTCGGCGTGCGGTTCGTGCGCGGGGTCGGCGAGCAGGTCGCCGAGGCGCCCGCGCAGCCGGGCGAGGCGGCGCGGCACAGGGGTGTCGACGCGTTCCGCGTCGATCTCGCCGTGCGGGCCGAGGTCGACCAGCCACATGCTCTTGCGGTGGTGCTCCTCGGAGAAGGAGTAGGCCAGCGGCGAACCCGAGTAGCGGATCCGCTCCGTGACGGCCTGGCAGCCGTGCAGGTGGCCGAGCGCGGTGTAGTCGATGCCGTCGAAGAGCGCGGCGGGCACCGAGGCGACGCCGCCCGCGGTGATGTCGCGCTCGCTGTCGCAGGGCGCCGCGCCGGTGACGAAGGCGTGGGCCAGGACGACGCTGCGGGTGCCGGCGGGGCGGGCCGCGAGGTCGGCGCGGACCCGGTCGGCCGCGGCGCCGAGCACGGCGGTGTGGTCGGCCCTCTCCGCGCCGATCTGGTCGCGGACCAGGGCGGGTTCGAGATACGGCAGCCCGTAGACGGCGACGTCGCCGTGGGTGTCGCGCAGCACGACGGGCCGGTCGCAGGCCGCCGGGTCGGTGCGCAGATGGATGCCGGCCCGGTCGATGAGGCCGGCGCCGACCCCGAGCCGGCGCGCCGAGTCGTGGTTGCCGGAGATCATCACGGTGGGCACGTCCAGGTCGGCGAGCGCGTGCAGCGCGGTGTCGTACAGCTCGACCGCGGCCAGCGGCGGCACCGCCCGGTCGTAGACGTCGCCCGCGACGAGCACCGCGTCGACGTGCTCGGCGCGGACGGTGGCGACGAGGTGGTCGAGGAAGGCCCGTTGGGCGTCGAGCAGGCTCACCCGGTGGAAGGACCGGCCCAGGTGCCAGTCCGATGTGTGCAGCAGTCTCACTCGGCCGCCCCGACCTGCACGCTCGCCCTCGCCGTTCCTCGTTGTCCGCGGTGATCCGGATTCTAGGCGGTGGCGGCGCCCCGGCGGGTCGGGCCCCCTGCCGGAGACCGGTCGAACCTTTCGTCGGAGGTATCGAAAACTTCCGCCCAGGATTGCAGCTCACGCACTGCACATCCTTCGTGAATCATCCGATCCAGCGTCGCCTTCCGCGCAGGTCGCTCCGATGTCCGCTCTCGGGCCGCAGCGGGGTCGTCGGCGTACCGGGCGACCTGCCCGCCGGGGACCCGCGGACCGGATCCGGCCTGGCCATTGACCGGTTGACAGGTGCCGCCTACAGTCCATGGGTATTCGCATTCATGGCGAGGGTTCACGTTCATGGACAGGTGAGGCTTCCGTGCTCGACCGCGCACCCTTCTTCCCGGTGACCTCCCGCACCTCAGAAGATTCGGATGATCTTCCGATTCTTTCGGACATCACGCGGCGGGGAGTCGGCGGCGCGTGCGGCGCGGCGGAGGCCGCCCGATGAGCGGCGGGATCCGGATCACCGGGGCCGACATCACCCCGGTCGCCTTCCGCGACCCGGCGCTGCTGAACACGGTCGGCGTCCACGAGCCGTACGCGCTGCGGGCGATCGTCGAGGTCCGCACCGACCAGGGCATCACGGGCCTCGGCGAGACGTACGCCGACGAGGGGCATCTGCGGCGGCTGCGCGCGGCCGTCGAGGTGATCACCGGTATGGACGTCCACACGCTCGGCGGCATGCACCGGCGGATCTCCGAGGCGCTGAACGGCGGCATCGGCGCCGGCGGGCACGGCCTGACCGGGTTGGCCACCGGCGGCGGCGCCGACCGGGTCTTCGCGCCCTTCGAGGTCGCCTGCCTCGACATCCAGGGCAAGGCCGCGGGGCTGCCGGTCAGCGACCTGCTCGGCGGCGCGGTGCGCGAGTGCGTGCCGTTCGGCGCGCACCTCTTCTACAAGCGGGCCGGCCATCCCGGCGGCGAGCCCGACGAGTGGGGGGCGGCGCTCGACCCGGACGGCATCGTCGCGCAGGCACGGCGGATGACCGAGGACTACGGCTTCGGCGCGATCACGCTCAAGGGCGGGGTGATGCCGCCCGAGGAGGAGGTCGAGGCGGTGCGGGCGCTGCACAAGGCATTCCCCGGGATTCCGCTGCGGCTGGACTCCAACGCGGCCTGGACGGTGGAGACCTCGGTCCGGGTCGCCCGCGAACTCGACGGCGTCCTGGAGTATCTGGCGGACCCGACGCCCGGCCAGCGGGGCATGGCGGAGGTCGCACGCCGGGCGCCGATGCCGCTGGCCAGCACCATGTGCGTGGCCGCCTTCGACGAGCTGTCGTCCGCGGTGGCCCGCGAGTCGGTGCGTATCGTGCTGGCCGACCACCACTCCTGGGGCGGCCTGCAGCGCTCCCTGCTGCTGGCCGGCATCTGCCGGACGTTCGGCCTGGGCCTGTCCCTGCACTCCGACTCCCATCTGGGCGTCGGTCTCGCCGCGATGGCCCATCTGGCCGCCGCCACCCCCGACCTGCCCTACGCGTGCGGCACCCGCTGGCCGTGGAAGTCCGAGGAGGTCGTCGTACCCGGCGCGCTCGCCTTCGCAGACGGGGCGGTACGAGTGCCGACCGCGCCGGGGCTGGGCGTCGAACTCGACCGCGACGCGCTGGCCCGGCTGCACGAGCAGTACGTCACCTGCGGTCTGCGGCGGGCCGGACGGCACCGGCCGCATGCGGCGGATCGACCCGTCGCGCGAGCGGAGGTCGCCGCGCCGGTGACCCGGGGCGCCGACGGTCACACGTCCACGTAGGCGCTGCCCCCGGTCTCGCAGACGGCGGCGCCCGAGGTCGCGTCGGCCAGCCACGACCTGAACGCGGCCACCTCGTCCTCCGGCACCCCGAGGCTGAGGGTCACCTCGGCTCCGTAGCCGACATCGCGCAGGGTGTGGCCCGCGGACCGCAGGTCGTTCTCCAGCCGCCCGGCGCGCCCGTGGCCGACGGTGACGGTCAGCAGGGTCAGCCGGCGGCGCTCGACCGTGCCGATCTCGTCCAGCGCGGCGGACACGGCGCCGCCGTAGGCGCGGACCAGACCGCCCGCGCCGAGCTGGATGCCGCCGTAGTAGCGGGTGACGACGGCGACGGTGTCGCGGACCTCGCGGCCGAGCAGCACCTGGAGCATCGGGGTGCCCGCGGTGCCGCCGGGCTCGCCGTCGTCGCTCGCCCGGTGCAGCCGCCCGTCGGGGCCGATGACGTACGCGAAGCAGTGGTGCGTCGCGGCGGGGTGCGCCCGGCGGACGTCGCGGATGACGGCCTGCGCGGCCTCCTCGCCGGCGGCCGGGGCGAGGGTGCACAGGAAGCGGGAGCGCTTGATCTCGCTCTCGTGGACGCCCGCGCGCGCCACCGTCAGGTACCGGTCGGCCATCGCTCCAGCGTAGGGCCTGTCGTGCGGGGAATGACGGCGGGCGTCCGCCGGTTCGACCAGGCAGGACGAGAGTGCGGAGGACGGCGTGTACGGCGACGCGGCAGCAGTGCGGAAGATCCTCACGGAGACCGGCGGCACCTGGGCGGTGGTCGGCCTGTCGAACAACACCTCGCGGGCGGCGTACGGCGTCGCTGCGGTGCTCCAGCGGTTCGGCAAGCGGGTCGTGCCGGTCCACCCGAAGGCCGAGCCGGTGCACGGCGAGCAGGGGTACGCCTCGCTCGCCGACATCCCCTTCCCGGTGGACGTGGTGGACGTCTTCGTCAACTCGGACCTGGCGGGCCCGGTGGCCGACGAGGCGGTCGCGGCCGGGGCGAAGGCCGTGTGGTTCCAGCTCGGGGTGGTCGACGAGGCGGCGTACCGGCGGACCCGGGCCGCCGGGCTCGACATGGTGATGGACCGCTGCCCCGCCATCGAGATCCCCCGGCTGGGCTGACGCGGCCCGCCCGCTTCCTCAGATCCCGAGTTTTTCGAGGACCACCGCGCCCGGGAGCGCGGCCAGCACCTTGCCCGGCACGATGAGCTTGCCGCGCCGCGCCCCGCTGCCGATCAGCACCCACGGGGTGTCCGCGACGGCCGCGTCGATCAGCAGCGGCCAGTCGGCGGGCAGGCCGACCGCGGTGATCCCGCCGTATTCCATGCCGGTGGCGCCGACCGCGGTGTCCATCGAGGCGAAGGACGCCTTGCGGGCGCCGAGGTGGCGGCGCACCACACCGTTGACATCCACGCGGGTGGTGGACAGCACCAGGCAGGCGGCGAGCGTGACGTCCTGGCCGCGCTTGCCCGCGACGACCACGCAGTTCGCAGACTCCCGCAGCAGCTCCTCGCCGTAGGTGGCGACGAAGACTGCGGTGTCGGCCTTCGCCGGGTCGGTGTCCACATGGATCATCTCGGCGGTGACGGCGGCGGCCACCGGCGGCGGCAGCAGCTCGCGGCGTTCGGTGGCGGGCAGGGCGTCGTCGAAGTGTCCGATCGGGGCGCGCATGCGGCGAATCTAACAAACCGCACCGCCCGCCCGGGGCGCCGGTTCAGGCCTGCTGCTCCAAGTCGCCGGTGTCCAGCAGCCGTTCAGGGCCGGCGTCGGCCGGGAAAGGAGTGGGCGCCGGGGTGCGCAGCGGGGGCTGCCAGTCGGCGGTGCCCGCGTCCCAGCGGCGTACGATCCTGGCCGGCGCGCCCGCCACCACCGCGTAGTCCGGGACCTCGCCCCGCACGACGGCGCCGGCCGCGACCACCACGTTCCGGCCGAGCCGGGCGCCGGGCAGGATCACACAGCCGGCCCCGAGCCAGCTGCCTGCGCCGATCTCGACCGGCGCGGTACGCGGCCACTGCTCGCCGATCGGCCGCGCGATGTCGTCGTAGGAGTGGTTGATGCTGGTCAGATAGACGTAGGGGCCGCAGTAGACCTTGTCGCCGAGGACGATCGGGGCGAGCGCCACCACATGGCTGCCGCGGCCCAGCACCACCCCGTCGCCCAGCCGCAGTACCGGCTCCGGGCCGAAGCCGGTGCCGGGTTCGCCGTCGGGGCGCGCGTCGGTGGGCATCAGGCCGACGGTGAGGGTGACCTGCTCGCCGATGATGCAGTAGTCGCCGAGGTGGATCCAGCGCTCGCCGAAGACGGTGCCCTGCGGGTGGGCGAGCCGGGTGCCGGGGCCGATCCGGGCGAAGTGCAGCAGCCCGGGGCGCTCCGCGGTGACCGCGCCGGCGTTCTGCGCCCAGCGCCGGGCCCGGTGCACCAGGCGGGTGGCCGCCCGCCGCCGCCAGGCGGTCGCGGCCGCGATACCCGCGGTCGCGGAAAAGAACACGTTCTCATTCCTGGGCACGGATTCACCGTATACGGTGCCGGAGGACAGTGGCGGACCGGCATGGAGGACGTGGACCGATGGCAGACCGGACGGGCGAGCGGCAGCCGGCGGCGGATGCGCTGGTCGCGGACATCCTCGGTACGCGGCCGGAGATCGACCCGGCGGCGTATGTCGCGCCTACATCGGTGGTGCTCGGCCGGGTCACGCTCGGCGCCGGCGCGAGCACCTGGTATCACGCGGTGCTGCGCGGCGACTGCGAGTCGATCGCCATCGGGGCGGGCTCGAACATCCAGGACAACTGCTCGGTGCACGCCGACCCGGGCTTCCCCGTGGTCGTCGGCGAGGGCGTCACGGTCGGGCACAACGCGGTGCTGCACGGCTGCGTGATCGAGGACGGCGTCCTGGTCGGGATGGGCGCGACCGTGCTGAACGGCGCGCGCATCGGTACAGGTTCGCTGGTGGCCGCGCAGGCGCTGGTGCCGCAGGGGATGCAGGTGCCGCCCGGCTCGCTGGTCGCCGGTGTCCCGGCCAAGGTGCGGCGGGAACTGACCGAGGAGGAGCGGGCGGTGGTTCGGCTCAACGCCGAGCACTACGTGGCGCTGGCCGAGGTGCACCGCGACGCTGTCGGGGACGGGCGGGGCTGAGCGCCCGCCGCGGCGGGACCCGGGAGCGCGGCACGGGAGTGTGGCCCGGCTCACTCGCCGGGCTGTGAGACCGCCACTTCGACGTCGGCAGCTGGCGCCGCTTCCATCTCGGCCTGCACCTTCGCCGCCCGGCGCTTGACCAGCACCAGCGAGCCGATGCCGAAGAGCACCGCGATGCCGAGCCCGACGTAGCCGAACCGCTTGAGCCAGGGTTCCGCGACCTGGCCCACGTAGTAGATGACGGCCGTTATTCCGCCGGCCCACACGATGCCGCCCAGCGCGTTGGCGACGAGGAATCTGCCGTACGGCATTTTCAGCACGCCGGCCAGCGGCCCGGCGAAGATCCGCAGCAGCGCGACGAAACGGCCGAAGAACACCGCCCACATGCCCCAGCGCTGAAAGGAGCGCTCGGCGGTGGCCACGTGGCCCGGCGAGAAATGCGAGGGGAATCTTCGGCCGAGCCGTTCCAGCAGGGGTTTGCCGCCCTTGTGACCGATGGCATAGCCGATGGAGTCGCCGCCGACCGCGCCGATGATGGCGCTCATGCCGACCAGCCAGGGATTGGCGTGCCCCTGTGAGGCCATCAGCGCCGCCGTCATCAGCACGATCTCGCCGGGCAGCGGGATGCCCAGGCTCTCCAGGCCGATCACCAGACCCACCATCAGGTAGACGGCGACCGGCGGGATGCCGTCGAGCCATTCCTGGACGTGCACAGCCGGTCCCTCCCCGCGACAACGGTCGGAGGGTGCGCACGGGGGCGCACCCTCAGGAAGCGTAACCGACCGGCCGGACCGGACAGTCCTGTCGCCTGGGGTTCCGGCCGCCGCTCAGCTGTTGGGGCGCAGCGTCCAGACGATCGTCATGTGCGAGGTCTGCGCGCCGTCCCCGCGCTGCACGGACACCTCGACGGGGAATTCCGGCCGGGTGCCCGCGTCCAGCTCCGCGACGACCTCGGCGGCCGGGCGGCCGAGCACCGCGGTGGCCGTGAGCGGCCCCCTGGCCAGCTTCGTCCAGCCGATCTCCGCGCGCACCGGCAGCGGCACGGCCCTGCCCAGCTGGTCGCCGAACGCGGCGAGCACGACGGCGCCGCTGGCGGACTCCGCGAGCGTGAACATCGCGCCGGCGTGCGGCCCGGCGACGTGGTTGTGGTAGTCGGGGTCGTCTGGCAGTGCCAGGACCGCGCGTTCCGCGGTGGTCTCCAGGTATTCGAGGCGGAGGGTGCGGACCATCGGCACGGTGGCCGTCAGGAGTTCGCCGATCGAGGGCAAGGGCTCGGACATGACCGCATGTTACCAGTCGGTAAGACGATCCGGCGTGGAACCGTCGAGGCCGCTCCCTTAGTGTTTCCAGCCATGTGGCCAGGAGACGAGCAGTCCGGTGGACAATCCGGGGGACAGCAGTACCCACCGGGCAATCCCCCTCAGCAACCGCAGGGACCGTACGGTCAGCCGCCCAATCCGTACGCGCAGCCCGGTTATCAGCAGCCGGCCTACCCCCCGCCCGGACAGCAGCCGCCGCCGGCTCAGCAGCCGTATCCGCCCGCCCAGCCGTACGGCACGCCGTCCCCGTACGCGAAGCCCGGCTACCAGGCGCCGCCCGGCTACCCCACCCCGCAGGCCTGGGGTCCGCCGGTGCCCGGCGGTCCTGACGGCGGCCCGCCGCGCGGCGGTCGCAGCAAGGCGACCGTCTGGGTCGCCATCGGCGCGGCCCTCGCGGTGATCGCAGCGGTGGTGGTCACGGTGGTCTTCGTCTCCGGCGGCAAGAAGGATTCCGACGCGCACGACACCACCACCCCGCCCGTGACGGCCACGTCCCCCACGGT
>NZ_JAJSYW010000160.1:0-24374 GCF_036815005.1 Streptomyces sp. IBSBF 2435
CCCCCCGAACACCCCCACCGGCACCGACATCAACGCCCCCGACAGAACCGGCAGCACGACATGAAGGGTTCACCAGCATGGTGACACTGGCTGAGGTGGCCAAGCACGCGGGCGTCTCCGCGAGCACCGTGAGCTACGTCCTCAGCGGCAAGCGCTCGATCTCCTCCCCGACCCGGGAGCGGGTCGAGAAGGCGATCAGCGAACTCGGCTACCACCCCAACGCGGGCGCCCGCGCGCTCGCCGGGAAGAGATCGCACGTCATCGCGCTGGTCGTCCCGCTCAGAACCGACGTCTACGTGCCGATCATGATGGAGATCGCCATCTCCGTGACCGTCGCGGCCCGCAGTTACGGCTACGACGTGCTGCTGCTCACCAACGACGAGGGCCCCGAGGGGCTGCGCCGGGTCGCCGCGAGCGGCCTGGCCGACGGGGTGATCCTGATGGACGTCGAACTCGACGACGCCCGCATCCCGGTCCTGCGCGAGACCGGTACGCACGCGGCCCTGATCGGGCTGCCCGCCGACACCCGCGGACTGGCCTGCGTGGACCACGACTTCGCGGGCGCGGGCGCGCTGTGCGCGGAGCACCTCGCCGACCTCGGCCACCAGGACATCGCCTTCATCGGCTACGCGCCCGGCGTCTACCAGCGGCACGCCGGTTACGCCGAGCGGACGTTGAGCGGTTTCCGGGAGCGCGCCGCCCGGCGCGGGCTGCGGGTGCTGCACCGGCCGTGCGAGGGCTCGTACGAGAGCACGGCGGGCGCGCTGTCCCGTATCCTCGCCGACCGCCCGGACACCACCGGCTTCGTGGTGCAGAACGAGGGCGCCATCGGCCCGCTGCTGAGCCTGCTGCGCACCAGCGGCCGGGTGGTGCCCGAGGACGCGTCGGTGGTCGCGCTGTGCCCAGAGCCGCTCGCCGAGCAGTATTCACCGCGGCTGACCGCCGTCACGGGTCCCGCGCACGAACTCGGGCGGCAGGCGGTGGCGTTGGTGATGAACCGGCTGGACGACCGGCCCACCGCCGAGGTCAGCCTGCTCACACCGGTGCTCACCCCGCGCGAGAGCAGCGGCCCGGCACCCGTCCGCTGACCGGCACGTCCGTACGCCTGCCCCTGCCCCTACGCCCTCGCCGAGCAGCTTCACCACCACCTTCGCTGAGCACTTCGCCTTCACCGAGCAGCCCTGGGAGCTTCGCCATGCCCACCTTCTTCCGCGATCTCGGCCACGCCCTGGAGTGGCGGGCCAGGGGTGAGACCCTGTGCGTCGAGGCGTGGGGGGCCGACGCGGTGCGGGTCCGCGCCATCGCGGGCGGCGACCTGCTCGACGGCCTCCCGGGCGCGCTGCTGCCGGAAGGCCCCGCGGTCCCGGGCGAGCCGGTCATCACCGTCGGCGAGCACACCGCCGAGATCGTGAACGGCGCTCTGACCGTACGGATCGACGCCGGCACGGACGGCCGGCTCACCCCCGATCTGCCCGCCGCCGCGGGCCGGCTGACCTTCCTGCGGACCGCCGACGGCAGCGAGTTGCTGGCCGAGGAGCCGCCGCACTTCTGGTGGCCGGGACCGCGGCTGCACACCGCGACCGGCAACGGCTACCACCGCCTTGAGCAGCGCTTCCGCGCCTACGACGGCGAGCGGTTCTTCGGCCTCGGGCAGCACACCCACGGCATGTTCGACCAGAAGGGCGCCGTCATCGACCTGGTGCAGCGCAATGCCGAGGTCACCATCCCCTTCCTGGTCTCCAGCCGCGGCTACGGCCTGCTCTGGAACTCGCCCGCCATCGGCCGCGTGGAGCTGGCCGCGACCGGCACCCGGTGGGTCGCCGACAGCGCCCGGCAGATCGACTACTGGGTCACCGCCGGCCAGCCCGCCGACGTCCTGCGGCACTACGCCGACGCCACCGGGCACTCCCCCGTCCTGCCCGAGTGGGCGGCCGGCTTCTGGCAGTGCAAGCTGCGCTACCGCACCCAGGAGGAACTGCTGGAGGTGGCCCGCGAATACCGGCGCCGCGGGCTGCCGCTCGACGTCATCGTCTGCGACTTCTTCCACTGGACGCATCTGGGCGACTGGCGCTTCGACCCGGCAGAATGGCCCGACCCGCAGGCCATGGTGGACGAACTCACAGCGATGGGCGTGCGGTTGATGGTCTCGGTGTGGCCCTCGGTCAGCCCGGCCAGCGAGAACTACCACCCGATGGGCGACCGGGGCCTGCTGATCGGCACCGAGTACGGGCCGCTCGCGCACGCCGACTGGCCGGACAAGGGCCTCGGCGCGTACTCGGCGCAGGTCGCCTTCTACGACGCGACCAGTCCCGAGGCGCGCGCGTACGTCTGGGACCGGCTGCGCGACAACTACCTCGCACACGGCGTGAAGGTCTTCTGGCTCGACGCGTGCGAACCGGAGCTGAAGCCCGGCCACTCCGGCAATCTGCGCTACCACGCGGGACCGGGCCTTGAGGTCGGCAACCTCTACCCGCGCGAGAACGCCCGGATGGTCTGGGACGGCCTGCGCGCGGCGGGCGAGACCGGGATCGTCTCGCTCAACCGCTCCTCCTGGGCCGGCGCCCAGCGCTACGGAGCCGCGCTGTGGTCCGGCGACATCGGCACCACCTTCGCGTCGCTGCGCATCCAGATCGCGGCCGGCCTGAACGTGATGATGTCCGGCATCCCGTGGTGGACCACCGACATCGGCGGCTTCCACGGCGGCGACCCGGACGATCCCGGCTACCGCGAGCTGCTGGTGCGCTGGTTCCAGTACGGCGCCTTCTGCCCGCTGTTCAGGCTGCACGGCTTCCGCGGGCCCGAGCAGGTCCTTGAGCCGTCGATGACCGGCCTGCCCAACGAGGTCTGGTCCTACGGCGAGGAGGCGTACGCGATCCTGCGCGAATACCTGCTGCTGCGGGAGCGGCTGCGCCCGTACCTGATGGCGCAGATGCGCACCGCCGCGGACAGCGGACTGCCGCCGATGCGGCCGCTGTTCGTGGACTTCCCTGCGGACGCGGGGAGTTGGTCGGCCGCCGCGGACTCCTTCCTGTGCGGCCCCGACCTGCTGGTCGCACCGGTGACGCGGGCCGGCGCGCGGGAGCGGGACGTCTACCTGCCGGCCGGCGCGCGCTGGACCGACGCGTGGACCGGGCAGGCGTACGAGGGCGGCGCCGCCGTCACCGTGGCGGCGCCGCTCGACCGCATACCGCTCTTCCTGCGGGACGGCGCCGCGCTGCCGGTCAGCGGCCCCGAGGCATCCTCGTGACCGGGCGGCTGACGGCCCGGCTCGGCGGGCGGCTCGCCTTCGGCGGCGACTACAACCCCGAGCAGTGGGACGAGGCCGTCTGGCAGGAGGACGACCTGCTGATGCGCTGGGCGCACGTCAACCTCGCGACGGTCGGCGTCTTCTCCTGGGCGCTGCTCGAACCCGAGGAGGGCCGCTACGACTTCGGGTGGCTCGACGCGCACCTGGACCGGCTGCACGCCAACGGTGTCGCGGTCGACCTCGCGACGCCCACCGCGTCACCGCCGCCCTGGTTCACCCTCGCGCACCCCGACGCGATGCCGGTCACCGCCGAGGGCGTACGCCTCACGCACGGCAGCCGCGACACGTACTGCCTGGCCGCCCCCGCCTACCGGCGAGCTGCGCTGCGGATCGCGACCGCGCTGGCGACGCGCTACGGCGAGCACCCGGCGGTGGCGATGTGGCACGTCCACAACGAATACGCCACCGTCTGCTGGTGCGAGCACGCCGCTGCCGCCTTCCGGGTGTGGCTGCGCGCCCGGCACGGCACGCTGGACGCGCTGAACGAGGCCTGGGGGACGGCTTTCTGGAGCCAGCGCTACGGCTCGTGGGAGGAGATCCAGCCGCCGCGCGCCACCCAGTGGCACCGCAACCCCGGACTCGCCCTGGACTACCGGCGGTTCTGGTCGGACGAGGCGCTGGCCGCCTACCGCGAGCAGCGCGACGCGATCCGCGCGCACACCACGCGGGACCGGCCGGTCACCACCAACCTCATGCTGCCCGGCTACCAGGTGCTCGACCTGTGGTCGTTCGGCCGCGAGGTCGATGTCGTCGGCATCGACCACTACCCGGCCGCGCCCGGCCTCGACGCCGCCGCCGACACCGCCTTCGGCGCGGACCGCGCCCGCTCCTTCGGCGGCGGCAGGCCCTGGCTGCTGATCGAGCAGGGCACCAACACCGTTTACACCGGCGACCGTACGCTGCCCAAGGAGCCGGGCGACCTCCTGCGCCATTCGCTGGCGCACATCGCACACGGCTCGGACGGCGCGCTGTTCTTCCAGTGGCGCCAGTCGAAGGCCGGCGCGGAGCTGTGGCACTCGGCGATGGTGCCGCACGCCGGACCCGACTCCCGGATCTTCCGGGAAGTGGCGGACGCCGGGGCGGTGCTGGCCCGGCTCGGCGAGGTCGCCGGCTCCGTCGTACGGGCGCGGGCCGCCGTCCTGCACGACTCCGACTGCTGGTGGGCGCTGGACGGCCAGGGCCTGCCTTCCGCGTCGCTCGACTACCACGGCCAACTGGCCCGCGCTCACCGTGCCTTGTGGGACGCCGGGATCACGACGGACTTCGCCCACCCGGCCGGCCCCGGCCTGTCCCGCTACCGGCTGCTCGTCGCTCCCGCGCTGCACCTGCTGTCGGACGCCGCCGCCGAATCGCTGCGCGCCTGGGTCCACGCGGGCGGCACCCTGCTGGTCCAGCACTTCGCCGGTGTCGTCGACGAGCGCCACCACGCCCGGCTGGGCGGCTACCCGGCGGAGCCGCTGCGCCAGGCCCTCGGCGTCAGGGTGGAGGAATTCCGCCCGCTGCCGCCCGACACGACGCTGCGCCTGTCCGACGGCTCCACGGCCACGGCCTGGAGCGAATCCCTGCGCCTGACCGCGCGGGCCGAGGCGGTCGCCGCGTACACCGAGGGCATGCTCGCCGACCGGCCCGCCCTGACGCGGCACCCTTACGGCAGCGGCACCGCCTGGTACGCCTCCACGCAGCTGGACTCCCCCGCGTACGCGGCGCTCCTGGCCCGGCTGCTGACCGAGGCCGCGATCCGCCCCGAACTCCCGCTCCCCGCAGGCGTCGAGGCCGTCCGCCGGCATGCCCCTTCGGGCACGGCCGGCTGGCTCTTCCTGCTCAACCACACGGCCGCGCCCGCCACCGTCCGGGCCGAGGGCCACGACCTCCTGACCGACCGCGCCCTCCCGGCGGCCGGCCTGACCCTGCCGCCCGGCGGCGCGGCCGTCCTGCGCCAGGCCGGGTGATCACACGAGGTCGAGCCAGTAACGGATCCGCGTGCGCCCGTCCACCACGGCCTCGCCGACGGTGACGAACCCGGTTCTGGCCAGGACGGTCCTGGAGGCCCCGTTGTCGGCCGTGGTCTCGGCCCGCAGCGCGGTCAGCCCGTACCGCGCCACAGCGAGCCCGCACACCTCGCGCACCCCCGCGGTGGCCAGCCCGCGCCCGGCCGCCCGCTCGGCGATCCGGTAGCCCAACTCGGCGCAGCCGTCGACCGCGTCGACCAGATTGACCCGCCCCACCACCTCGCCGCCCTCCTCCAGCAGCACGTGGAGGAAGTCCCTGCCCTCGGCCTGCCACGCCAGCAGCTCGCCGAGCCGCTCCTCGAACCGGGCGAAGTAGTCGTCCCCGCGGTCCGGGATCGAGGCGGCGAAGTAGGCCCGGTTCGCCAGCTCGAAGTCCAGCAGGGCGGGGGCGTGCTCGGCACGGAGCGGTTGCAGCGCGGGCATGCGGTGCATGCTAGCGCCGCGGCGTCCGGGACCGCCGTCAGGCGGCGCGTACCGCCTCACCGGAGTACGGGGGCCCGCCGCGTCGGCCGGCCGGCCGCGATAACCGGGTGCGGGCGGGCGGCGCGGCGGTGTGTGATGCGGGGCTATGACGATTGTTCTGAGCACGCCGGGAGTCGAGGGGCTGAGCGAGGCCCTGGGAGCGCTCCGGGAATGGCAGCACGACGAGGCACCGCTGCAACTGCATCCGGGGGATCTGGGGTGGTTCTGGCGGGCCGGCGCGGAGGCGACCGCCGCGGCGGTCAGGACCTGGAGTCGGGACGGCCGCATTGTCGCCGTCGGGCTGCTGGACGCGCCCGATCTGGTGCGGCTGACGACCGCGCCGGACGCTCAGCAGGACGAGGAGCTGGCGCGGCGCCTGGCCGGGGACCTGGCCGAGCCGAAGCGCGGCGTGCTCCCGGCGGGGAAGGCCTGCGTCGAGGCGCCGACCGGCGCACTGGTGCGGGATCTGCTCTTCGAGGCCGGCTGGAACTCCGGCGAGCCGTGGACGCCGCTGCGCTGCGACCTCACAGCGCCGGTGAAGGAACCGGGCCTGCGGACGGAGGTGACCGGGCCGGAGCGGGCGCACGTGCGCGCCGCCGTCCACCGGGCATCGTTCGGCAGCCCGAAGTTCACTGACCGCAGGTGGCACGCGATGGCGGCCGGACCGGCGTACGCCGACGCGCGATGCCTGGTCGCGTACGACGACCAGGACAACGCGGTGGCAGCGGTGACGGTGTGGTCAGCCGGCCCGGGAAGGCCCGGACTGCTCGAACCGATGGGCGTCCACCAGGACCACCGCGGCCACGGCTACGGCACGGCGATCTGCGTCGCAGCGGCGGCCGCACTCCGCCGGCTGGGCGCGTCGAGCGCGCTCGTCTGCACCCCGACCTCCAACACCGCCGCCGTCGCCACCTACGCGTCAGCCGGCTTCCAGCCCCTCCCCCAGCGGCTGGACATCTCCCGCGCCGCCTAGCGTTCCCGCCCCTGGAGCAGGTGATCGGCCTTGCCGGCCTTGGCCCGCGGAGCGGCTACGGAGCCGACGATCGGCCGGTCCACCCGGCCACCGCGATACAGCTGTTGCCGGCTGCGTCGGTGCCGTGGCGGAAGCAGTTGTCGCCCTCTGCGCAGAAGGGGGCTTCTCAGGTGATGTCGGCCATGGGCTCTCCTCGGAGTTGACGCGCGGCGGCCGCGTAACCGACGGACTACGAGCAGTCAGTAGCGTGCTGCCCACCGGCACCCGCACTGGGGGTGACCTGGGTCTGAGCGTTGATCACCCGCCCGGGCGGACGTAGGTTCCGGAGTATGACGAATGTACGGATCGGCGTGATGTACGACCGCGACTGGCTGCCGGAGGGCTTGCCCGGGTTCGCGCGGGAGGTCGAGGCGCTCGGGGTGGACGATCTGTGGGTGGTCGAGGACCTCGGGTGGAACGGGGGCGTTTCCGCGGCCGCGATCGCGCTGGGGGCGACCGAGCGGCTGCGGGTGGGTATCGGGATCGCGCCCGCACCGCTGCGCAGTCCCGCCCTGCTGGCGATGGAACTGGCCACGCTGGCACGGGTGTTCCCCGGGCGGCTGGTGGCCGGCATCGGGCACGGGGTGCAGGAGTGGATGGCCTCGGTCGGGGTCGCGGCGAAGTCGCCGCTCGCGCTGCTCGAAGAGACCATCACCTCCGTGCGCGCGCTGCTGCGCGGGGAGAAGGTCGAGTTGGAGGGGCGCGAAGTACACCTGGACGGAGTTCAGTTGGTGCATCCGGCCACCGAACCGCCGCCGGTCGTCGCGGGCGTGGTGCGGCCCCGCTCGCTGGAGCTGTCCGGCCGTGCCGCGGACGGCACGCTGCTCGCCGAGGGCAACGGCCCCGACGACCTGGCGGACATCAGGGCCTCGATCCGCAAGGGCGGAGCCGGCGCCGACCACAGCCTGACGGTGTACGCGTACTGCTCCGTGGGGGACGACGCCGAGCAGGTGGCGCGGACGCTGCGGCCGGCTGTCGAGGGCCAGGCCGGCTGGCTCGGCCGCCCGCCGGAGCAGGTGTTCACCGTCTCAGGCCGGGCCGCGGAAGCCGCCGAGAGCCTTCGCGCGCTGGGCGCGGCCGGCGCCGACACGGTCGTGCTCCGGATCTACGGCCCCGAGCCGGTCCGCCAGCTCGGCGCCGTACTGGACGCCCTCGCGCGCTGAAAGACCGGGCGGCCGGGGGTGCGTCACCTCCGGCCGCCCCGCTCCGTCACCCCTCGGGGGACGCACACGCGCCCCGGGGTGACAGGAGGAACCGCATGACGTCCTTGCTCCATCTGGACTCCAGCGCCAACCGTTCGGGCGAGTCGGTCAGCCGGCAGCTGACCTCGCTGTTCGCGCGGACCTGGCAGACCGTGCACGGCCCGGCCGGCTACCGCCACAGGGACCTGGCCGCCGATCCTGTGCCGCCGCTGGACACCGCCTACTGCACACTCGGCCGGCGGGTGGAGCAGCACGGTACGGTCCCGCCGGACGACGTGGCCGCCCTAGTCGCGGACCCGGCCGAGGAACGGGCCTGGGCGCTGACCCGGCCGCTCATCGCGGAACTGCTCGCGGCCGACACCGTGCTGATCGGCGCCCCGATGTACAACTACTCGGTGTCCGCGCTGCTCAAGGCCTGGATGGACCGGGTGACCTTCCCCGGCGCCTTCACCGACCCGGCCACCGGGCACAGCCTGCTGCGCGGCACACGGGTGGTCGTGCTCAGCGCCCGGGGCGGCGCGTACGGCCCCGGGGCCCCGTACCAGGCCTGGGATTTCCAATCGCCCTACCTGCGGGCGTACTTCGGCAAGCAGGGCGTGCCCGAGGAGAACCTCAGCATCGTCAGCGCCGAGCTGACGGTGTCCGGCATCGTCCCGCACCTGGCCGGCTTCCGCCCCCAGGCGGCGGACTCGCTGGCCGCCGCCCGCGCCGCGGTGACCGCACTGGCCTCGGAAACCGCCCGCCCGGCCGGCTCCGCCGCCTCACGGTCAGCCGCGCACTGACAGCGTCAGTTCTGCGGGGCCGCCGCGGACGTCGCCGCCGGGGGTGCCGTACGGGCCGGGGCGGGCATGGCGGCCGTGGGCGGGCAGGAGGACGGCAGCCCGGGGCGCTTCGCGGCGGGGGCGCCCTGGCGGCCCGCGCCACCCGCGGGGCCGCCGCTCTTGGTGTTGTCGCAGGACGCCGTCACCCCCAGTGCGACCAGGACGGCGGCGGCCGTCTTGCCGATACACAGCCTGCGGGTATCCATCGCTCGCGTCCTCCTCCGGGGCGGCACCGGGCCGCGTCCCTCCGGCTCCCCGTTGTAGCGAGCGGCGCCCGGGAGGGGTCCCGGGGTCTGATACGCTGATCCAGCGACAACGGCCTGTCAGGCAGTGCTCAACCGGTCACGGAGAGCGAGTCACCGGGAGCGTCGCAAAACCCGTGCGAGAGCATGGCACCGCGTGTGTCAGACTTGTTCCGCACACAGCAGTAGGCGGTAAAGAGCAGTACAGCAAGGTCCTGTGGAGCAGTTTGGAGTGCTCGCCACCCTGTCAAGGTGGAGGCCGCGGGTTCAAATCCCGTCAGGACCGCTGCGGCTGGGTAGCTCAGTTGGTACGAGCGACCGCCTGAAAAGCGGTAGGTCGCCGGTTCGACCCCGGCCCCAGCCACCGCACGGCGTAGGCCCCGTCTCCGGACGGGGCCTACGCCGTTTCGGCGACTCGGCGGGCGGCCGGCCGCCCGGCTCAGCGACCGCCGGGGTGCCGGTGCCGCCACCCTACGAAGACCGCGGTCGACAGGGCCGCCCACCCGGCCAGCACCGCGAAGGGGAAGGCGTGCTGGTGGCCGCCGAAGTAGACGGCGGTGTGCTGGGCGTTCACCGACGCGCCCGGCGGCAGCCAGCGGCCGATCCGCCCGAGCAGTGACGGCAGCAGCGGCCACGACACGGCCCCGCCGGACGACGGATTGCCGAGCAGCACCATCAGGCCCCACGTCGGGAGCATCGCCCAGCGGCCGACCAGCGTGTTGAACATCGTGAAGACCATCCCGGACGTGAACAGCGTGAACGCCAGGATCAGCCACGACTCCGCGAACGGCAGGTCGAGCGCCCCCAGCCCCCAGTCCACCACCGCGGCGATCGAGAAACCCCCGAGCAGCGAGTACGCGGCGATGAAGCCGATGCGCTCCGCCGGGTTGAGCTCGCGGGCGTTCACGCTGAGCTGGATGGCGCCCACGAAGCCGAGGATGACGGCGGCCAGCGAGATGTAGAAGATCGCCAGGCCGCGCGGGTCGCCCTTCTGGAGCGCGGTGATGTCGCGGACGGTCACGGGTTGGCCGATCGCGCTGCCGACCCGGGGCGCGGTCTCGGCCAGCAGCTGGGCCACGCTCGCGCCGGACGCCGAGGACACGTACAGGCGCGGGGCGCCGGTCGTCGCGCCGGACCCCGGCCGGACGGGCTCGTCGAGGATCGCGAACACCTTCTGCGCCTCGACCGCGCCCTTCGCCGCCGCGAAGCTGTCGTAGTGGTGCAGCTGGAGCGAGGCGCCGAGCGCCCGCTCCATCCCGGCGATGAATTCCGCCCGCTTCACCTCGGAGGGCGGTACGCCGGTGACGGCCGTCGGGATGTTGCGCGGAGTGGGATTGGCCATGGCGTACGTGTACGAGCCGGCGAAGAGGCCTGCGGCGGCGGCGATGAGGATGACCAGGACGCAGGCCGGGAAGAACGGCGACGTCCTGAATGCCGTCCAGTGCGACGGCTGCGCCCGCTCCTCCATCCCCTCACGCTAGGCCGCCCGCCCCACCGGCGCGCCCAGCGTGCGCCCATCAGGGGCGCACGCTGCCGGCCCCGGCCGAGGGCGCCCCCTCGGGGGGGTTCCTCGCGCCCCCGGGCGCGCGCTTCGAGAACTGCGCCATGATCGCGCCGCGCTTGGGGGTTCCTCGCGCCGCCGGGCGCGCGAGCTTGGGTGCGCGAGGAACGGCGCGCCCAGCCCCCACCCACCGCCACATACGAACGCACCGCCACCGCCCCGGGGCGCGGGGAACGGCGTTCCCAGCCCACCACCCACGCGCGGGTCGCCACCGCCCCAAAAGGTCTCCTCAGTCGGGGACGCGGGCGGCCTGCTGCCCGGCCTGTCCGGGTCGCCACCGCCCCAAAGGGTCTCCTCAGTCCGCCCCGGACCACCGGCCGGTGACCGGCTGGGCGCGCAGTTCCCCGCGCCCCCGGTAGGCACCCCCTGCCGAAGGGGAACCGCCAGACCCCCGCGCCAGTGGAAGCGCCCCCGCCGACGCAGCCGGCACCCCAAGCCCGCGCCAGCGGAAGGGCGCGCCCGGTCGCGGGGGCACCCGCGAGGGACGGGCGGCCTGGGGCGGAGTCACAGGGCGCGGAGCATGATGATGTCGTCGCGGTCGTCACCCGGGGCGACCCGGATCGCGGCCGGCACCCGGCCGACCTCCTTGTAACCGCACGCGGAGTAGAAAGCGTCGGCCCCCGTGCCGCCCCGGCACGTGAGCCGTATCGCCTCGATACCGTGAAAGCCCCGGGCGGCCCGCTCGACCGCCGCCATCAGAGTGCGGCCGTAGCCGCGCCCCTGGTGCCGCGGATGGACCATCACCGTGTAGACCCACAGCCAGTGCGTCATGAGCCGGTGGTCGTTGTACGCCAGGAAGGCCGTGGCCGCGACGCGGCCCTCCTCGTCGCGGCCGACGATCAGCCGCCGCTGCCCGGCCCCGATCGCGGCGAGCGACCGCTCGCAGTCGGGCCGGATGTCCTCGGGCGTGACGGGCGGCACGAAGCCGACCGCGCCGCCCGCGTTGGACACAGCGGTCCACAGCGCGAGGATCCCCTCGCGCAACTCCTCGTCGACCGTCGGATCCAGCTCACACGTAAGGGTCATGCGAGCAGGGTAGCCATTACTCGAAGCCGGGCGCCGTGGCCCGCGTCACACCCGCATCGGCTGCGGCGACTCCCGCCGCGACCCGTCCGGGCCGGGGTATTCGCGGATGATCTCGTAGCGCGTATTGCGCTCGACCGGGCGGAATCCCGCGTCCCTGATGAGGTCGAGGATGTCGTCCCGGGTGAGCTTGTTCGGCGTGCCGTAGTCGTCCGCGTCGTGGGTGATCTTGTACTCCACGACCGAGCCGTCCATGTCATCGGCGCCGTGGTTCAGGGCGAGCTGGGCCGTGGACAGGCCGTGCATGACCCAGAAGACCTTGACGTGCGGCACGTTGTCGAAGAGCAGCCGGGAGACCGCGAAGGTCTTCAGGGCCTCGGCGCCGGTGGCCATCGCGGTGCGGGCCTGCAAGGTGTTGCGGACCTTGCCGTCCTTCATGTCCACGAAGTCGTGCTGGTAGCGCAGCGGGATGAAGACCTGGAAGCCGCCGGTCTCGTCCTGGAGCTCCCGCAGCCGCAGCACGTGGTCGACCCGGTGCCTGGGCTCCTCGATGTGGCCGTAGAGCATGGTCGAGGGCGTCTTGAGGCCCTTGGAGTGCGCCAGGCGGTGGATCCGCGACCAGTCCTCCCAGTGGGTGCGGTGGTCCACGATGTGCTGGCGCACCTCCCAGTCGAAGATCTCGGCGCCGCCGCCGGTCAGCGATTCCAGGCCGGCGTCGATCAGCTCGTCGAGGATGTCGGAGGCGGACAGGCCCGAGATGGTCTCGAAGTGGTGGATCTCGGTGGCGGTGAACGCCTTGAGCGACACCTGCGGCAGTGCTTCCTTGAGCGCCTTGAGCGAGCGCGGGTAGTAGCGCCACGGCAGCGTCGGGTGCAGGCCGTTGACGATGTGCAGCTCGGTGAGGCTGTCGGCCTCCATCGCCTTGGCCAGCCGGACGGCCTCCTCGATCCGCATCGTGTACGCGTCCTTCTCGCCCGGCTTGCGCTGGAAGGAGCAGTACGCGCACGAGGCGGTGCACACGTTCGTCATGTTCAGGTGCCGGTTGACGTTGAAGTGGACGACGTCACCGTTCTTCTGGGTGCGCACGTGGTGCGCGAGTCCGCCCAGCCATGCGAGATCGTCGGACTCGTAGAGGGCGATGCCGTCCTCCCGGGTCAGCCGCTCGCCGGCGTAGACCTTCTCCTCCAGCTCCCGCTTGAGCCCCGCGTCCATGCGCTCCTCCTCCTGCCGGGTCGAACCGGCTTCGACAGTACGCCCCCGGCCGTCGGCCGGGAGGTGCCCCCTCTTACGGCTCCTCGGGCAGCGCGCCGACCCGGTTCTCCCACTTGGTGGACAGCACGATCGTGGTACGGGTGCGGGCGACGCCCTTGGTGCCGGAGAGCCTGCGGATCGTGTGTTCGAGCCCGTCGACGTCGCCGACCCTGACCTTGAGCATGTACGAGTCGTCGCCGGCGATGAACCAGCAGTCCTCGATCTCGTCCAGGTCGCGCAGCCTGCCCGCCACGTCCTCGTGGTCGGCGGCGTCGCTGAGCTGGAGTCCGACCAGCGCGGTGACGCCCAGGCCGAGGGCGGCGGGGGCGACCGTGGCACGGTAGCCGGTGATCACTCCGGCCTGTTCGAGGCGGTTGATGCGGTCGGTGACGCTGGGGCCCGACAGGCCCACCAGCCGGCCCAGTTCCGCGTACGACGCCCGGCCGTTCTCGCGCAACGCCTGGATGAGCTGTCTGTCCACCGCGTCCATCAGAAGGGACCCTCCCGTTCGTGCCACGACTGCGCTGTCTGGACACGAATCTAAGGCATGAACGGGTCCGCGCCCTGCGCATCTGCTCCCCCGGCTGCCGCCGCACCGGCCTCTTGCGCCGCCCGGCCCAGTTCCCCCTGCCAGCGGCGATACAGCTGGTGCGGTACGCCCGCCGCGTCCAGCACCCGGCCCGCGACGAAGTCGACCAGGTCCTGGATGTGCACCGCGCCGGTGTAGAAGGCCGGCGAGGCGGGCAGGACGACGGCCCCGGCGTCGTCGAGCGCCACCAGATGACGCAGCGTCTGGCCGCCGAGCGGGGTCTCCCGTACCGCGACGACCAGCGGCCGGCGCTCCTTGAGCGCGACGCTCGCCGCCCGCTGCAGCAGGTCCTTGGACAGCCCGAGCGCCACCCCGGCCACGCACGCGGTGCTGGCCGGCACGATCAGCATCCCCTTGCTGCGGTACGACCCCGAGGACGGCCCCGCGGCCAGGTCGCCGGCCGGCCAGTGGCGTACGCCCGACAGGTCGGCGGGCGGGTAGCGGTCGGCGGTGCCGTCGGCGCCGCGGGCCAGCAGCCGGTCCAGGTCCTCGCGCCAGTGGGCGTCACGGAAGCCGGCGCCGGTCTCGTCGAGCAGGGTGAGCCTGGCCGCCCTGCTGACCACCAGGTCGACGTCCTCGCCCGCGTGCAGCAGCCCGCGCAGCACCGCGGCGGCGTACGGCGTCCCCGAGGCCCCGGACACGCCGACCACCCAGGGGTTGCGCGCGCGGCCCTGCGCAATGTCGTCCACGCGGACGAGCGTAACCGGACCCGGGCAAAGCCGCCGAAGCGGGAACCGGGTACCGGCGGCGGGCGTTGTGCACGGTGGAAGGCACTGGACTCAGGGGGGATTCGGTGGCATACGGACAGACCGCCGGCGGGGCCGCGCGACCACGCTCGGGCCTGCTCGACACGCTGACCTCCCCGCTGCGGGCCGGCGGCCGGGTGGCCGCGGCGGGGGCGCTGATGCTGGGCTGGCTCGCCCTGCTGTGGGCGATCGAGGGTGTGAACGCGCTGAGCGGCCAGCGGCTCGACACCTTCGGAATCACCCCGCGCAAGAGCAGCGAGCTGCTGGACATCGTCCCGGCCGCGTTCATGCACGTCGGCTTCGCGCACCTGGCGTCCAACAGCGTGCCGCTGCTCGTGCTGGGCTTCATCGCGGCGCTGCGCGGCATAGGCCGCTATCTCGCGGTGGCCGTGACCATCATGATCATCAGCGGCCTCGGGGTGTGGCTGATCGCCCCCGCGCACACCACAACGCTGGGCGCGTCGGGCCTGATCTTCGGCCTGTTCGGCTATCTGCTGAGCCGCGGCTTCGTGGACCGGCGACCGCTGGACGTCATCGTGGGCCTGATCGTCGGCGTGCTCTACGGCTCGATCCTGTGGGGCGTGGTGCCGTCCGCCAACGGGGTGTCCTGGCAGGCGCATCTGTTCGGGCTGGTCGGCGGCGTGGTCGCCGCGTTCCTCTTCCGGGAGCGCACGGTCGCGGTGTCCGCCTGAGCCCCGTCCCCGAGCCCCGGCCCCTGTAGTCCCGCACCTGAGTCCCGTTGTTGCCGCCTTCCGGCAACGCCGGTCACGACAAGTCAGCCGGAAACCCCCAGGAGATCACAGCATCCGCACAGTTACGCTGCTCCTGTCAGTCCGACACGGCCCCCCACACCGTTTTCCGCGACCCCGTCGCGGCTTCCAAGGAGTTCGCCATCATCACCATGCGCAAGGGTCTCATCGCCGCCGGAGTGGTAGCGCTGATAACCAGCGGGGCGGCCGCGTGCGGCACCGATGAGCCCAGCACCCCTCAGGGCAAGGTCACCAACGCCTTCACCAAGCTCGGCGAGCAGAAGTCGGTGACGCTCGGCCTCTCCTTCGACGGCACGCCGGACCAGATCTTCGCGGCGCTCAAGGACCAGGACGACTTCAAGCGCGCCGACGCCGACATGCTCGCCGGGCTGCACGTGACGACGTCGCTGAGCGCGGACAAGGCGCTCGCCGAGGTCAAGGGCGACGACAAGGGCAGCGCGTTCGGCCTCGAAGTGGCCGGCGGCGGCACCGGCGGCAAGGCGGGCAGGACACTGGTCGGCCTGCGGTCGGTGGACCAGAGGCTCTACGTCCGGGTCGACATCAAGGGCCTCGCGGCGCTGGACACCTCAGGCGACGCCGGTCTGTCCGACCTCGACGGCATGCTGGGCTCGGTCGACGACCTGCCGTCGTCATTCAACTCGGTCAAGACGCTCGCCAAGGGCGGCTGGGTGTCGATCGACGCCAAGGCCTTCGCGGACTTCGCCAAGACCCTGGGCGACGACAAGGACTCGGCCGGCGCCGGCGGTTCGGACGGCGCCGACGACCCGGCCGGCGCCGACGACTCCCCGCTCAGCGGCTTCGGCCTGCCCACCGACCTGCCGACCGCGCTGCCGACCGACCTCGGGCACAAGACCTTCGCCCAACTGCTCGCGCCGCTCCAGCAGTCGCTGACCAAGAACGCGAAGATCACCGACCTCGGCTCGAAGGACGGCGCCGACCACCTCAAGGTCGCCGTGCCGGCCAAGCCGTTCGCCGACGACCTCAAGAAGAGCATGGGCTCGCTGGCCGGCGACCTGCCCGGCTCGCTGCAGGACAGCCTCAACGACGTGCCCAACAAGGTGGTGGCGCTCGACCTCGCCATCAAGGACGGCAAGCTCACCCACCTGACCGTCGACCTCGCGCAGTTCGACGACTCGATCCACGGCAAGCTGCCGCTCGACCTGTCCGTCGAGGGCGGCGCGGACCCGGTGAGCGCCCCCTCGGGCGCCACGACGCTCAACCCGCAGGACCTGATGGGCCTGGTGATGACGCAGCTGGGCGACATGGGCGAGGACGACTCCTCGGGCGCCGGCGCGGCCAAGGACACCGACAAGCCGTTCGACGGCCTGAGCCTGGACCTCGGCGGGCTCGACGCCGACCAGTGAGCCGCTGACCCGTACGACCCCCGGGGGGGGGGGGGGGGGGGGGGGGGGGGGGGGGGGGGGGGGGGGGGGGGGNCCCCCCCCCCCCCCCCCCCCCCCCCCCCCCCCCCCGGCCCCCCCCCCCCCCCCCCGAGCAGGTCGAGGAGTGCGAAGACGAAGAGCGTGATGCCGATCACGCCGTTGACCGTGAAGAAGGCCCGGTTGAGCCGGCTCAGGTCGTGCGGCCGGACGATCGAGTGCTCGTAGAGGAAGGCGCCGCCGACCACCACGAGGCCCGCCCACCAGAAGCCGCCCGCGTCCGTGGCCGCCCCGTACCAGACCAGCAGGGCCGTGGTGACGGCGTGGCAGACCCGGGCGCCGTGGAGGGCGGCCGGGATGCCGAAGCGGGCGGGCACCGATTTCACGCCGTGCGCCCGGTCGGCGGCCACGTCCTGGCAGCCGAAGATCAGGTCGAAGCCGCCGATCCACACCCCGACCGCGAGGCCGAGTATCACCGCGTCCCACGACCAGGACCCGGTCACCGCCAGCCACGCCCCGATCGGGCCCATCGCCTGTGCCACGCCCAGGATCGCGTGCGGGAAGTCGGTGAAGCGCTTGCCGTAGGGGTAGACCACCATCGGCACCACCGCGACCGGCGCGAGCGCCAGGCACAGCGGGTTGAGCAGCGCGGCGGCGCCCAGGAAGACCACCACGGCGATCAGCGCGCCGGTCCACGCGGACCGTACCGACAGGGCGCCGGTGACCAGTTCACGGGTCGCGGTGCGCGGGTTGCGGGCGTCGATCTCGCGGTCGATGATCCGGTTGCAGGCCATCGCGAAGGTGCGCAGGCCCACCATCGCCACCGTGATCAGCAGCAGTTCGACCCAGTGCACATGCCCGTCGTCGCGGAACATCGCGGTGAGGGCGGCGATGTAGGCGAAGGGCAGCGCGAAGATCGAGTGTTCGATCATCACCAGCCGCAGGAAGGCCTTGACCCGGCGGTCGGGACCGGGCTGCGGTCGGACGAGGTCCGGGGTGGTGGCGGATTCCGCGCTCACAGGCCGTACTCCCTCCATCGGCGGTCGACCTTCGCCGCCGTCTGCGGGTCGGAGAGCACCATCTCCGGCCAGCCCCCGTCCCGCGTGTAGCCCTCCTCGGGCAGTTTGCGGGTCGCGTCGATGCCCGCCTTGCCGCCCCAGAACTGCTGGTACGAGGCGTGGTCGAGGTGGTCGACGGGTCCTTCCACGACCGTCAGGTCGCGGGAGTAGTCGGTGTTGCCCAGCGCCCGCCAGGCGACCTCGTGCAGGTCGTGGACGTCGCAGTCGGCGTCGACGACCACGATCAGCTTGGTGAGCGACATCATGTGCGCGCCCCAGATCGCGTGCATCGTCTTCTGCGCGTGCTTGGGGTACTTCTTGTCGATCGAGACGATCGCGCAGTTGTGGAAGCCGCCCGCCTCCGGCAGGTGGTAGTCCACGATGTCCGGCACGATGATCTTGAGCAGCGGCAGGAAGAAGCGCTCGGTGGCCCGCCCCAGCGGACCGTCCTCGGTCGGCGGCCGGCCGACCACGATCGACTGGAACAGCGGGCGCTTGCGCATCGTCACGCAGTCGATGGTGAGGGCGGGGAAGGGCTCCTGCGGGGTGTAGAAGCCGGTGTGGTCGCCGAACGGCCCCTCGGGCAGCGTCTTGCCCGGCTCCAGCCAGCCCTCGATCACCACCTCGGCCTGGGCCGGCACCTGGAGCGGCACGGTCTTGCAGTCCACCAGCTCCACCCGCCTGCCCTGCACGAAGCCGGCGAAGAGGTATTCGTCGATGTCGCCGGGCAGCGGCGCGGTCGCGGCATAGGTGACGGCGGGCGGGCAGCCGAAGGCGATGGCCACCGGCAGCCGCTCGCCGCGCCGCTGGGCCACCTGGTAGTGGTTGCGGCTGTCCTTGTGGATCTGCCAGTGCATGCCGATGGTGCGCCGGTCGTGCCGCTGCAGCCGGTAGAGGCCCAGATTGCGTACGCCGCTCTCCGGGTCCCTGGTGTGGGTCAGGCCCAGGTTGAAGAACGACCCGCCGTCCTGCGGCCAGGTGAACAGCGCGGGCAGCGCGTCGAGGTCGACGTCTTCACCGGTGAGCACGACCTCCTGCACCGGCGCGTCGCCCGCCTTGACCTTCTTCGGCGGCACGTGCACCATCCCGGCCAGCTTCCCGAAGGCCTCCCGCACACCGACGAAGCCGTGCGGCAGTTCGGGCCTGAGCAGCCCGGCGATCTTCTCGCCGATGTCGGTGTACGCCTTCAGGCCGAGCGCCTTGAGCATCCGCCGGTCGGTGCCGTAGACATTCATCGCCAGCGGGGCGACCGAGCCCCGCACGTTCTCGAAGAGGAGTGCGGGGCCGCCGGACTTGTTCACCCGGTCGGTGATCTCGCCGACCTCCAGGTACGGGTCGACCTCGGCGGTGATCCGCCGCAGGTCGCCCTCCTTCTCCAGCGCCCGGAGGAACGAGCGGAGATCGTCGTAAGCCATGGCGCCAGTCTCGCATCCCGCTCCGACAGCTTCGTCAGACCCCGGCGTAGGAGTGCTTGCCGCTGACGAAGATGTTCACGCCGTAGTAGTTGAACAGGAAGCAGCCGAAGGCGATCAGCGCCAGATACGCGGCCTTGCGGCCCTTCCAGCCGGCCGTGGCGCGCGCGTGCAGGTAGCAGGCGTAGGCGACCCAGGTGATGAACGCCCAGGTCTCCTTCGGGTCCCAGCCCCAGTAGCGGCCCCAGGCGGCCTGCGCCCAGATCGCGCCCGCGATGATGGTGAAGGTCCACAGCGGGAAGACCAGCGCGTTCATCCGGTAGGCGAACTTGTCCAGGCTCGCCGCGGACGGCAGCCGCCGCATGATGTCGCCCCAGCGGCCGTCGCTCGCCCTGCCCGCGGTCACCGCGACCTCGTAGTGGTCGCGGAAGAGGAAGAGCAGCGTCCCGACCGCGGCCAGGTAGAAGATCGCGCCGGAGATGATCGCGCACGACACGTGGATCCACAGCCAGTACGAGTGCAGCGCCGGCACCAGCTGCTCGCTGGAGGTGTAGAGCACCGACAGGGCCAGGCCCAGGTCCAGCAGCACCGAGGTGGTCAGGAACAGCCCGATCCAGCGCACGTCCTTCTTGAGCGCCAGCAGCAGCAGGTACGCGCCGACGGCGACCGCGCCGAAGGTGGTGGAGAACTCGTACATGTTGCCCCAGGGGGCGCGCTGCACGGAGGCCGCGCGGAAGGCGACGCCCGAGGCGTGCAGCAGCCAGGCCAGCACGGTGAAGGACACCGCGATCCGGCCGTAGAGGTCGCCCTTCTCGTTGCCGCCCGCCGCGCCGGGGCCGTCCGCGATGCCGCGGTCGCTGGCCGAGGCGCGGGTGACGACCTTGGGGCGCTCCAGGGTGACCGTGCCGCCCGCCGCCGTCTTGACGGTGACCTGCTGGGCCGCCTTCTGCTTGGCCTCCTCGGCCTCGGCCTCCTCGGCCTCCGCCTCGGCGATCAGTGCCGCGGACTGCACGGCGATCTTGCTGCGCCCGCCGAAGACCCACTCCGCCAGGTGCGCGAGGAAGGCGAGGGCGTAGACGAACATCGCCGAGCGGATCAGATAGTTGCTGTAGTTCGCGAAGTTCTCGTTGACCGCGGCAGCGATGTTCACGCGCGCGCTCCTTCGTCGTCGTTCACGGCTGGGGTCTCGGATTCCGGTGGTGGTGCCTCGTCGTCCGGTCTGACGGGGGCGTCCGGCAGCAGTTGCAGCGCCACGTCGCCGATCTCGTCGGCGATCCGCGCGGACTCGCTGCGGCCCAGGCCGCCCATCTCGACGACGGTGACACCGTCCTCGGCGCGGACCGCGCGCACCCAGATCCTGCGGCGCTGGATGAACAGCGAGCCCGCCAGGCCCAGGATCGCGCCGACCCCGCTGATCAGCGCGGCCTCGTTGCCCGACTGGTGGGAGATGGTGAAGCTGGCCCAGGTCTTGATGCCGTCGAAGGTGAGGCTGCCCGCGCCGTCGGGCAGCTCCATCGTGTCACCGACCTTCATGGCCTTGCTGAACGGCTGGCCGTCGGCGTCCTGGAACTGCTTCATGTGCGTGGCATCGAGCTGGTACACGTTCTGCGCGATGCCGGCGTCCATGCCGAGGTCGCCGTGGAAGGCGTTCAGGATCAGCGCCGGGTACTGGAGGGTCGGGAAGGACGAGTGCGGGCCGTTCTTGGCGTCCAGGGCGAAGGTCGGGGTGAAGATGCCGCGGAAGCCCAGCGCGTCCGGCTTGCCGTCCTTGCCGATGGCGTCGGGCGCCTTGATGACGCCGATCGAGGTGAGGGCGGTGTCCTGCGGCAGGAACGGCACGATCGCGCGGGTCACATTGCCCTTGGCGTCCTTGATCGTGACAACCGGCGCGTAGCCGTGCGAGATCAGGTAGACCTTCTCGCCGCCGATGCTCAGCGGGTGGTTGACGGAGATCTCGCCCTTGACGGCCTTGCTGTCGTCGGCGCCCTCGTAGGAGTGGATGTTGGCGCGGAATTGGAGCGCGGTGCCCTTCTCCGGTCCGCTGGTGGCGTACTTCGAGTCGAAGCTGTCCAGGTGGAAGCCGAAGGGCTGGAGATCGTCGGCGCCGTAAAGGGTGCCGCCGCTGAAGTCGTCGTACTGGGTGAGGTTGTTGACGAAGCCGTCGCCCTCGACGATCAGCTTGCCGCCCTCGGCCTTCTGGAGCGAGGTCAGCGCGAACGCGATCAGCAGCCCGAACAGCGAGATGTGGAAGACCAGGTTGCCGAACTCCCGCAGATAGCCCTTCTCGCCGGCCACCGAGGTCTCGCTGACGCTGGTACGGAACCTGCGCCCGCGCAGCGCCTTGCGGGCCGCCTCGGTCACCTCCTCGGGGCTCGCGTCGGTGCGCCAGGTGCTGTACGCGGGCAGCCGGGTCAGATGGCGCGGGGCGCCCGGCGGCCGGGAGCGCAACTGGCCGACGAACTGCCAGCTGCGCGGCACGATGCAGCCCGCGAGCGAGATGAACAGCAGGATGTAGATCGCCGAGAACCACGGCGAGCTGTAGACGTGGAAGAGGCCGACCCGGTCGTAGAACGGGCTGACCGTGGGGTGCTTGACCTTGAAGGCGGCGACCTTGAGCTGGTCGCTGTGCTGCGGGATCAGCGAGCCGGGGATCGCCGCGAGCGACAGCAGGAACAGCAGGATCAGGGCGACCCGCATCGAGGTGAGCTGCCGCCACATCCAGCGCGTCCAGCCCAGTACACCGAGCGCGGGCGCCTCGGCGAAGGTGTCCGCCGGTGCCGTGCTGAGCTGCGCGCCTGCCGCGCCCAGCCCTTCGCGCTCGGTTTTCTCCGTGATGCTCATGGGTTCAGACCCCTGTGGTGAAGCTGCTCGACCAGATCTGCATCTGGTAGGTGATGTGATCCCAGACGCCGGTCAGCAGCAGGACACCGACCGCGACGAGCATGCTGCCGCCGGCCCTGATGACCCACACGTAGTGGCGCTTGACCCACGCGAAGGCGCCCAGCGTACGGCGGAAAGCTATGGCCGCCACGATGAACGGCGCCCCGAGGCCCGCGCAGTAGAAGGCCATCAGCACGGCGCCGCGCACCGCGCTGGCGTCGTTGAAGGCCAGCGCGTTGAGCGCGCCCAGGGTCGGGCCGACGCAGGGCGTCCAGCCGAGCCCGAACAGCACGCCGAGCAGCGGCGCCCCCGCGAGGCCCACCGCGGGCCTGGTGTGGAAGCGGAATTCGCGCTGGGTGAGCCCGCCGACGATGCCCATGAAGGCCAGGCCGAGCACGATGGTGAGCGCCCCGAAGACCTTCGTCAGACCCTGGCGGTGGACTTGCAGGGTCTCCCCGAAGTTGCCGAACAGCGCGCCGCCCGACACGAAGACCGCGCTGAACCCGAGGACGAACAGCGACGCGCCCGCCAGCATCCTGCCCCGCCTGGCGTCGGCCAGGTCCGTGCCCGCCATCCCCGTGACGTACGAGAGGTAGCCGGGCACCAGCGGCAGCACGCAGGGCGAGAAGAACGAGATCAGACCGGCGAACATCGCGATCGGTATCGCGGCCAGCAGCGCCCCGGTGAGCACCGTCTGGTTCTCGCCGGCCGCCAGGACCATCAGCGCGCCATTGCCGCCCATGTCACCGCTCCGCCGCGATCGGGTCGACGAGCGTGTTCAGGTCCTCTTCGCTGAGCGGCTTGAGCGCCCGGGCCGCGACCCGGCCCTGCCGGTCGATGACCAGCGTGGCCGGCAGGGTCTGCGGATTGACGCTGCCCCGGGGGAACCGCAGGATCAGCTTGCCGTACGGGTCGTACAGGTTCGGGTAGGTGATGCCGAAACGCTTCTCGAAGCTGGCGGCGTTGGAGGGGTCCAGGTCACGGGTGTTGATGCCGAGGAACTGCACGCCCTTGGCCGCGTCGGCGGCGGCGACCTTCGCCAGGTTCGGCGCCTCGGCCCGGCAGGGCGGGCACCAGGAGCCCCAGATGTTGACGACGACGACCTTGCCCTTGTACGCCGCCAGGCTGTCCTGCCCGCCCGCCACCGTCTTGCCGGACAGCTCGGGAGCCGGCTTGCGGTCGGCGGCCTTGACCAAGGTGATCTCGCCGCTGCCGCTGACGAAGTTGGAGCTGCCGGTGCCGGAGCCGGTGGACGACGACGAGCAGGCGGCGAGCGTCAGCGCCGCGACGGCGGCGCCGGCCAGTGCCGCGGCACTGCGGGGCGCGCGGCGTCGGGAGGCGCGGGTAGGACTCATGTGAAAAGTTTCGCATGAGCCCTCCGCCGATCTTCCACACCCCCGACACCGGCACCAAAAGCGGCAATCGCCCCAAGTAAGGGCCAGGTGATCGCGGCCGGGTTCAGGCGACCGCGGCCGACGACGGCGTGGTGGAGGCGGGCACCGGGGCCGGCAGGGTCATGAAGCCCTTCCAGCCCTGCGCCGGCCGCTGGCCGACCTCCAGCGTACGCAGCCGGTCGAGCAGCGCCGGGTCCTGCGCGTCCAGCCAGTCCACGAACTGCCGGAAGGACACCATGCGCACGTCGTCGTGCCCGGCGCCGGCGATGTACGTGAACGCGTCCTCGACCGCGTCCATGTAGATCCCGCCGTTCCACTGCTCGAAGTGGTTGCCGATGTAGAAGGGCGCCCGGTTGGTCTGGTACGCCCGCTCGAACCCCGCGATGTACGACGCCGTGGCCTGCTGGCGCCAGTACGGGTAGTTGCGCGGGTCGCTGCTGGTCGCCGCGTGCGACTGGTTGGCCAGCATGTTGTAGTCCATCGACAGCACTTCGAAGGTGTGCCCGGGGAAGGGGATGAGCTGCAGCGGCAGGTCCCACACGCCCTGCTTCTTCGACGGCCACACCTGGTTGCCGCCCGGCGAGCTGGCGTCGTAGCGCCAGCCGAGCGCGCTCGCGGTCGGCAGCAGGTTCTCCTGCCCGAGCAGGCACGGGGTACGGCCGCCGATCAGCTCCTTCTCGTAGTCGAAGGGCAGCGGCTCCTCCTCGTGCCAGCCGGTCTGCGTCTTCCAGGAGGTCACGAAGGCCTTCGCCTGGTCGATCTCGCTCTTCCAGTCCGCCGGGGTCCAGCGGCCGACGCTCCCGGCGCCGGCGCAGAAGTGGCCGTTGAAGTGGGTGCCGATCTCGTGGCCCTCCTGCCAGGCCTGCCGGATGTTGTCCAGCGTCATCCGCAGGTGGTCGTCGGCGAGGTAGCCGATGTCGGAGGCGCCCAGCGGGCTGTTCGGCGGGGCGTACCGGAGCTTCTTGGCCTCCGGCAGCAGATAGAGCCCGCTCAGGAAGAAGGTCATGGACACGCCGTGGTCGGCGGCGAGCTTGCGGAAGCGGGGGAAGAGGCCGTTGCCGACCTCGCCGGCGCCGTCCCAGGAGAAGATCACGAACTGCGGCGGGGTCTGCCCCGGCTCCAGCCGGTCCACGGCGGGCTGGTTCGGCTGCTTCCCGGTGTGCGCGGTCGACCCGTCCCCGATCAGCGTCACCGTCTTCGCCGGGGCGTGTGCCCCGCTGGCCCCCGAGGGCTCACCCGTCCGCCCGGTGCCCCCG